>JAYUTQ010000599.1:0-5818 GCA_043755055.1 Chitinophagaceae bacterium
CTACTACCGATGGTTGCAGCGACGATACCGTAAAAACATTTACCGTTTACAACCCACCCGTGGCAGGTTTTGCAGCTTCGCCTATTACCCAATGCGAACCCGGCTCGGTTGATTTTACAGATACTTCAAAATACCTTGGGTCAGGTGCTATTGTAGGCTCTTACTGGAATTTTGGCAACGGTAATGCAATAACTAATAATAACAATAATCCTGTTAGTCAATTTTATCCTGTTTACGGAAATTATACCATCAAACATTCGGTAAAGGTTTCGGATTTATGCATCAGCGATACGGCCTCAAGAACCATTGTGGTGTATGCAAAACCAAGGGTGAATTTTGGTTACCCGGTTGGCTGTTTGCCACTTGATAATACAGCAAGGTTCAGCGATAGTACCATTGTTCCTGATGGACAAGCATTAACTTATTCCTGGGATTTTGGTGATGCAGCCAATTCAACACCATCAAACCCCAATTTTTCTACTGCACGTAACCCAAGCCATATATACATTAACTATGGTAGTTATAGTATAAAACTGACTGTAAGAACAGCTAACGGATGTATAAGTGATACTATCATTCAGGCCACATTCGCCGTAAGGCCGTTATTGGCTTTTGCACCCATCAGCAGTGTTTGTGTTAATGCTGCCGGTACCATTTCTGTTGCCAGAGGATCCGTTACCAATGGTGTACCTGGTAACGGTATTTACAGAGGTCCGGGTACAGATACATCAGGTAATTTTAACCCGGCGATAGCCGGTACAGGTGTAAAAACCATCTGGTATATTTTTACCAGCACCGGTAATTGTACCGATTCCATTTCTCAAACCATACGGGTGAATCCAAAACCGGTGGCAGATTTTACACTTTCAAGCAACAGCTTTTGTTTGGATGCTTCCACTATTGTAACTGGTCAGTCTACGCTGTCTTCAGGTACTACAGCATCTTATCGCTGGGATTTTGGTGATGTTACAACGGTTAACAATTCAAACAATAACCCAATTACAAAGGCATATAATGCATTTGGACCTTACACTATTAAATTGGTTACCGTGTCCGATAGCAGTTGTGTAAGTGATACGGTATTTAAAGTGGTAACCGTTAATCCACTGCCTTTTGTAGATTTTACTTTGCCATCTAATATTTGTATGCCGGCTGGCAGGGCGTTATTTACAAGTTTGGCTACCATACCGGGCAATGGCTCACTTGGTTATAGCTGGAATTTCGGGGACGGCTCAGCCGCTTCCAATCAAAAAGATCCGGTTCATATTTACTCATCTGTAGGTACGTATGGCGTTAGGCTCACTGTTACTTCGGCCAATGGTTGTGTAAAAGATTCATTGAAAACATTGTCTTCTTTCTTCGACCAGCCAATAGCTAATTTTAATGTAACGCCAGATCAGCTTTGCGAGGGAACACCCAATGTATTTACCAATTTAAGCACGGCTCCTAACAGCACATTAACTTCTTGGAACTGGTCTTTTGGCGATGGAAGTTTTTCCACAATTGCCACACCATTAAAACAATACAGCAGGCCGGGTATTTACGATATTAAACTGGTGGTTTCTAATGCACAAGGTTGTGTTTCGGATACTTTTAATAAAACCGTTACAGTTTATTTACAACCAAAAATTAATGCAGGCCCATCATTTACAGTTGCATCGGGTACACAAGTTATTTTTAAGCCTACGGCAAACGATACCACCATTGTAAATTTTCTATGGACTCCGGCATTTGATTTTGCAGATGCAACGAAGTTTACCCAGTCGTTAACCGCCGTTCGGGATCAGGTGTATTTTTTAACAGCAATTGGCGCAGGTAATTGTACCGCCACAGATTCGCTAATGGTAAGGGTGCTGAAACCACTTAAAATACCAAATGTGTTTTCGCCAAACGCTGATGGTATAAATGATACATGGTCGATACCCGAACTGGCTGATTATCCGGGTGCCAAAGTCACCATTTTTAACCGCTATGGTTACGAGGTACTCAATGTAACCGGATATTCAAGAGCTTGGGACGGTATGATAAATGGCAAGGCATTACCGGTTGGTGTGTACTATTATATCATCGATCCTAAAGGCGGATTTAAAGTAATTACAGGTTCCGTAACTATACTTAGGTAACTATAAATAGAGTTGAGAAATAGAAACTATTAAAACAAAGAATGAAAATGATACGCTTTATTAAAATTTGTTTTTTACTGTGTGTGCTCGGTACCAACTTTAAAGCAGGTGCCCAGGTAGATCCGCATTTTTCGCAGTACTACGTGTACCCATCATGGTTAAACCCGGCACTTACAGGCGCCTTTGACGGCAGTTATCGGTTGGCAGCTATTTATCGTAGTCAATGGGGTAGCATCGTAAGTCCGTTTTCTACCCCCGGTGTGGCAGCAGATTTTAATACCGGAAAGGGAATGAATTTTGGTGGATCCATCCTAAACCAAAAAGCTGGTGATGGTGGCTACAATTATATGACGGCCTATGCCTCGGCAGCCTTTACCGGCGTACGTTTTGGATCAAACGGCGATCACCATCTGTTGTTTGGTATGCAGGCTGGTTTTATCAACCGCAGGTTCGATAGGAATAAACTTACTTTCGGCGATCAGTGGAATCCCATTACTGGTTTTAACCCTGGTAACCAAAGCCGTGATTTGCCTACCAAGCCTACCGCTACATCTTTTGATGCCGGTGCCGGTGTAATGTATTACGATGGCCGTGCCAACCGTAAAACCAATTTTTATGCAGGTTTTTCTGCATCGCATATTACAAGGCCAACAGATTTGTTTAGTGCCAATGGCACGGATAAATTACCCATCCGGTACACCTTTCATGCAGGTATGAAAATAGATGCAGGAAACGGATTTAGCATTACGCCCAATGCATTATACCTCCGTCAGGGTAATGCTACCGAAACCATGTTAGGAGCTTACGGGCAACTGCGAGCTGCAAGCAATCTGGATTTATTGTTCGGTGCCAACGTTCGTTTTGATGATGCCATTTCTCCATACTTTGGATTTAGCTACAAAAACTTTACGCTCGGTGTTAGCTACGATGTAAACACATCTGATTTGGGTAAAGTGGTAAATGGCGCTAATTCATTCGAAATTTCGTTAACGCTTTTTGGCAAGAAAAAAGTAAACATGCCGGAAGAAAATTTCTTCTGTCCGAGGTTGTAAAAAGTGGTCAATAGTCATTGGGTCATTGGTCAATATGCTTCCAAAATTTTATTCCTATTCATCCATACATTTTTTTTGAATGAAAAAATTATTTGAAAATTCTTACCGCAGTTTGTTTGTTGCAGCAGCTGTATCCATATTTACGCTATCAGCCTTTGCACAAACCCCGGCTGACTATCTTAAAGCCGCCGAAGGTTATTATGCCAAAGGAGACTACTATTCTGCAGCTATGTATTACGAACGTTTTCTTGCCGGAAAGCCGGGTAATAATACTGCCGGTTACAATCCTTATGTAGTTAAACAGGTAAGCAGCAAAACAACCGTTGCCAGTCCATCCAGCCGTAAAGAAGTGGTGTACAAACTGGCCGAAAGCTATAGGTTTATTAAGTATTATTCTAAAGCTGAGCCTTTGTATTTAGAGTCTATCCCCATGAGTGCTGAATATCCATTGGCTGGTTATTGGTATGCTAAAAGCCTAAAGGCAAATGAAAAAGCAACAGAGGCAGAGATGGCTTTCAACGAATTTTTAAAAAACAATACCACTGAGGATTCATTTACAAAAGATGCCAAAATGGAATTGCAAAACATCCAGTTTGCTAAAACAGAATTGAATAAGAAAGACTTGTATAAGTTTAAAGTTGGTAAAATGGATGGCACTGTAAACCAATCGGGTGCCAGCTATGCAGCCGCTGTTTTAAATGACGGATCTGTTGTATTTACCACTACAAGACCCGATACCGGCCTCGCCACTACTAAAGAAAATCCTTATACAAACAAGTTGATAAAAGCAGCTGCTGAAAACAGTTCATTTGCCAATCAGCAAAAAGTAGAACTGGCTAACGATAAAGGCTGGGAGCAGGGTGTTGCTTCATTTTCACCAGACGGTAATAAAATGTTTGTAACAAGATGGGCTACCGAAAATGGCAAAAAAGTATCGGCCATTTATCAAAGCGATAAAACTGCAACAGGTTGGGCTACACCCACAAAACTTGGTGATAATGTAAACAAGGAAGCTTCTAACGCACAGCAGCCCTTTGTTACAGCCGATGGCAAAAGTCTTTTGTTTTCAAGTGACAGAGCAGATGGAATGGGTAAATTCGATCTTTGGACTGTTCCATTAGATGGATCTTTTAGCCCGGCAGGTGCTGCTGTAAATCTTGGCAACACTATCAATACTGCCGCCGATGATGAATCTCCGTTTTATCATAATCCCTCTAAAACGCTGGTATTTGCAAGCAATGGCCGGGTAGGAATGGGCGGCTTGGATTTGTATTATGCCAAAGGTAATTTGAGTGCCTGGGAGGCGCCTAAGAATATGGGCTATCCGGTAAACTCTGTAAAAGACGATATTTATTATTTCAGCAACGATGCAAAGAACCCATGGAACAATGCCTACATCAGCAGCGACAGAAGTTCGCCATGCTGTCTGGAACTGTATACTTTTAGCAAAATCAGAAACAAGAAAGTAATCAGCGGCCGTGTTGTAGATTGTGATGGCAGCACACCAATTTCAGGTGCTATTGTAAGTGCCAAAGACATGAATGGCAAAACCGTATTTACCAAAACCACTGATGCCAATGGTAAATACGAACTGGTGATGGAAGACTTTCAGGACTTTGGATTTAATGCGGAAAGAGAAGGATACAACAGCAAAGCATTTGGATTTAATGCCCCAATGGATGCCAATGATGATATAGATGCTATGGCAAACCCTGACCTATGCCTTATCAAACCACCCGTTGTTATTGATCCTGTACCTGAACCAATTGCTGTAAATACGCCGATTGTATTAAATAATGTATTGTACGAATTTAATCAATCTAAGCTGGCCCCTGCATCTTACACATCGCTGGATAAACTGGTGAAATTGATGGAAACAAATTCGGGTATGGCTATTGAGTTGAGTTCTCATACAGATAATATTGGTGCCGATGCCTATAATCAGGCACTTTCATTAAAACGTGCTGCTTCTTGTGTACAATACCTTGTTTCTAAAGGCATAGATAAAGCCCGGATAGAAACCAAAGGTTTTGGCGAAAGCAAACCAATAGCACCCAACATTAAAAATGGTAAAGACAATCCGGCAGGACGGAAGCAAAACCGCCGCACCGAATTTAAAATATTACATTATTAAAGTTTTTTATGTCGGTTGATTTTCCTTGGGCTGTTCAGCAATGAGCAGCCTTTTTTTATTAAGTTTGGGTAGGAAGCAACTAAAATAAAACACAACTTAATGTAGCATCATTACACTTTCATTTAAACTCAAATTCCATACCTGTTGCATTAATTTTACACTTAAACTGATATTGTTTTGCTTAAGTAACAAGATAATATTTGTTCTTTTGATTTAGCTTGTTATCATGACCAGAAAATAAAGTTCAAACACTATGAAATGTAACGTTTGTTACCATCCGCCAAAATCCATTATAGCACCTTTGCAATCATAAAAAATGTAGTTATTATGGAAATAATAGGATTTTTTTTGCAGCAGTTGTTGGTATATCGCTTGGATTAATTGGTAGTGGGGGTTCTATTTTAACGGTGCCAATTTTGGTATATGTATTGGGTGTAAACCCTGTATTAGCTACAGCCTACTCTTTGTTTATTGTAGGGTCTACCGCATTAGTAGGCGGTATACAAAGT
>JAYUTQ010000600.1:0-14276 GCA_043755055.1 Chitinophagaceae bacterium
TGGCCGTGCAGCTAATCCCAACGGGTTGGTAATAGATGGTTTTATCTTTGAAAAAGCCAATGCAGATGCTCCCGGCGACGGCGACCGCAGTGTAGGACCAGCCATTCATTCTTACCTGATTTCTACTGCTACACCGGTAAATATTAGCCGTACCATCTTCCGCAATAACTACGGACGTGCTACAGGCGCCATCTTCTTACACCAAACCAATGTAACGTTCGATAATTGCCGCTTTGTAGATAACACTACAAATGGTTCCGGCGGTGGTGTATTGGTGTATCAGGCTTCGCCTGTGTTTAACAGTTGCGTATTTGCAGCTAACACGGCTGCTAATGCTGGTGGTGGTTTCTATGGTAACTACGGTACAGCCAGCTTTAGCAAAACTACCTTTAGCGGCAACAGTGCCGGTACTGGTGGTGGTATTTACGCAAACAGGTATACTACAAGTGTAACCAACGGTGTATTCAATGCCAATACAAGTGTATCTGGTGGTGGTGGTATGTTTATACATAACGGCAGCAACAGTACAGTTACCAACTCTACCTTCTTTAAAAATACAGCGGCCAGCAGTGGTGGCGCTATTGTATTGGTAGAAGCTAATTCCAGCATTAATGCTGCTAACAATATCTTCTACATGAACATGGCAAACGGTATGTCTACGGGTGCCGGTAGCGACATTACCAACTTTACAGGCGGATCTAATGTGTATGCAAATAACATTTTGCAAATGAACACATCTGTACAAGCTGATGATGGTACAACCAGAAGGTTTAACAAGCGTGGCGTTAATCCTTTATTTACAAACGAGATGAACCCTATTGGAGCCGACGTTATGTGGGGCACTGCCGATGATGGCTTGCAGTTGCAGAATTGTGAATCACCTAATGTTGCCAACACTAATATTGCAATCATTCCGCCAGCTTGCAGCCCTGCTATTAATGCAGGTGATAATGCCCCTGTAACAGCGGCCGGTTTAACCACAGATTTGCGTAATAACCCACGCATTGTATGCAGTATAGTAGATATGGGTGCTTACGAAAATCAAAATTGTGTTGTACCTGTAATTGCTGAGCAACAAGTAATTATTGCCACTCAAATAATGAGTTCACCTAAAGGAGCCACTGGTATTGTAGCTAACCCAATTGGCAACGATTTACAAATTCGCTATGCAGGTACAGAAAGAGCCAGTGTAGTAGTATTTGCAGAAAGTGGAAAAATGATCTGGAGCAAAAACAATATTGCCGAAGGCATTACCCATGGAGATGCAAGTAACTGGGCCCGTGGAATGTATCAGGTAGTAATCATTACATCCAATGGTAAAAGGCTCAATTTTAAAGTGGTGAGGCTCTAAAACATTTATCCCACTTTTTTAAAAAACTGTTCCGCTCCCTGGCGGAACAGTTTTTTTTTGCGCATAAAAACCATTAATAAGAATCACTCGTAAATATTATTAACAGAAAGTAATGTTAAGAAATAGATTAAATTTTATCTGTTTTTATCAAACAAGAATAGTTGGATCTTATTTAATTTTCGAATCGTTTTTTTCGAAGTGTATATATCGAAATATGTGATTAAGAATAACAAGTGGTGATAACATAACTATTAGTATCAAAGAGCAGCTAAATCAAACAATTTTAATTTCTTCTATGCATACAATTATATAAATCTCAACTAAAAACAACACAAATGAAAAAACAACTTACCCGAAACCGGGTGCAGATGATGCGAAATTCTCTGCCAACGATTGGTTTTCCCAAGTTTGCTGTCTTTGCCAGAACAGTATTTTGTTTGCTCCTTACTTTAGGGGCATTTTATGTAAACGGACAAGTATTCACTACCACACTAACTGGTGCTGCTGAAGCCCCACCAAATGCTTCCCCGGCAGTTGGTTCTGCTACGGTTACCATTAATAACACACTCAATACTATGAGAATACAGGCTAACTTTAGTGGTCTTACAGGAAATGCTTCGGCTGCGCACATACATGCTCCTACAGCGGTTGCAGGTACCGGTACGGCTGGTGTAGCTACTGCTAACTTTCCGGGTTTTCCTTTTGGAGTAATGAATGGCACTTATGATAATACTTTTGATATGACCTTAGCCAGCAGCTATAATGCTTCTTATTTATCAGCTAATGGCGGAACTCCTAGTACGGCTTTTGCAGCATTAAAAAATGCTCTTTCAGCTGGTAAGGCTTATTTTAATTTACATTCTACAACTTTTCCCGGTGGTGAAATCAGGGGCTTTTTCCGTGCTTCCTGTACTTCTGTTTTCTATGCATACAATCCGGCATCAAATCGTCTTGTAAGCTTTAATGCTATTGACCCGGCTACCTTATTATCAAATGTGGCTCTAACTGGTTTAGGTACTGGAGAACGCCTCACAGGTTTAGATTACAGACCAGCCGATGGTAAATTATATTCTATTACTACCAATGCCAGCAATATGGGTAGGGTAGTAACTGTAGATAGGAATACAGGTGCCGTAGCATCTGTTGGTTCATTTACACATACTATTTTAAATACACTTTCATATGCTTTAGACTTTAACCCGGTGCCCGATCGTATTCGTTTATTCGGTAGCGATGGCAGCAGCCGGAGGTTTAACCCTAACGATGGAAACTTAGCCGGCACAGATATTCCTCCGGCTTTTGCTGCAGGAGATGTAAATTTTGGTGATGCGATTGAAATTACACAATGTGCTTACACTAAAAGTGTTCCGGGCACACCAAACACTACCTTGTTTGCCATAGATTTTGTACAAGATTTACTGGTGAGAATTGGTGGAACTAATGGTACGCCTTCTCCTAATGCTGGATCAACTGCCACAATCGGTAACTTAGGTGTGGCAGCAGCAAGGGGCGGTGGTTTTGACATTGAGCCTGTTACTAATACTGCTTATGCCGCTTTAGTAGTTGAGGGTGTAGCAAAACTTTATAGAGTAGATACTTTAACAGGCGCAGTTTCACCTATTGCTAATATTGGTAATGGTGCGCCGGTTGATGGTTTAACTATTGTACCATGTTCTGCACCTGCTTTATGTTCTCCTGTTGTGTATGCATATAACAGTGCTAACAATCACCTTATTAGCTTTAATGCAGCTACTCCTGGCACGTTGCTTAGCGATGTAGCTTTAACAGGCTTAGCTTCAGGTGAGCGTTTATTAGGTTTTGATTATCGCCCTGCTGATGGTTTGTTTTATTCAGTTACTACCAATGCAAGCAGTGTAGGCAGGGTAGTAAGCATTAACAGGATTACAGGATCTGTAGCTCCTGTAGGACCTGGTACACATTCTGTTTTAAATACTGCAGCTTATGGTATTGATTTTAACCCGGTTCCGGATCGTATCCGCTTGTTTGGTGATAACGGTACTAGTCGCAGGTTTAACCCTAACGATGGTACTTTATCTGGTACAGATACACCGCCAGCCTACATGACCGGCGATCCTAACTTTGGCAATACCATTGCTGTAACACAATGTGCTTATACCAAGAGCGTAGCAGGAACACCAAATACCACTCTATTTGGTATTGATAATGTAAGAAATTTATTGGTAAGAATTGGTGGGGTAAATGGTACACCGTCACCCAACGCCGGATCAACTTCATCAATTGGTGCTTTGGGTGTAACTGCCGACAGAATTGGTGGTTTTGATATAGAACCTACATTCAATACAGCTTACGCAGCATTAACTGTAGGTGGTGTTGCTCAGTTTTATACCATAGACACTTTAACCGGAGCTGCAACATTGGTAGGTAACATTGGTGGTGGAAACGCAACAATAGATGGTATGAGTGTAATGCCTTGTATTGCACCAGTTTGTGTAGCCCCTGTAAGCCGTATTTATGTAGATGCAAACGCTGCTGGCGGTACCGGTTCATCATGGTCTTGTGCTATGAAAGAATTGAGTGCAGCCATTACATTAGCTAATGCTAACCCAGCCATTAAATCTATATGGGTAGCTGATGGCGTATACAAACCAACAACCGGTACCGACCGTACAATCAGCATGACTACCTTACGTGCCGATCTTAAAATATTGGGTGGTTTTGCCGGTGGCGAAGCCAACGAGGCAGATGCTAACCCTGCTGTAAATGCAAGCATCATCAGCGGCGATATAGGCGTACCCAACGATATGAGCGATAACAGTTACCGCCTGCTGAACATAGGTGGCCGTGCTGCCAGTCCAAATGGATTGGTAATTGATGGTTTCATTTTCGAAAGAGCCAATGCAGATGCTCCCGGCGACGGCGACCGCAGTGTAGGACCAGCCATTCATTCTTACTTGGTTTCTGCCTCTACACCTGTAAACATCAGACGTACCATTTTCCGCAATAACTACGGACGTGCTACAGGTGCTATCTTCTTACACCAAACCAATATAACGTTCGACAGTTGCCGCTTTGTAGGTAACACTACTAACGGTGCTGGAGGTGGCGTATTGGTTTATCAGGCTTCGCCTTTGTTTAACAACTGCGTATTTGCTGGTAACAGTGCAACCAATGCAGGTGGCGGATTCTACGGTAACTACGGTACAGCAAGCTTTAGCAAAACTACCTTTAGCGGCAACAGTGCCGGTACTGGTGGCGGTATTTACGCAAACAGGTATACTACAAGTGTAACTAACGGCGTATTCAATGCCAATACAAGTGTATCTGGTGGTGGTGGTATGTTTATACATAACGGCAGCAACAGTACAGTTACCAATTCTACCTTCTTTAAAAATACAGCGGCCAGCAGTGGTGGTGCTATTGTATTGGTAGAAGCTAATTCCAGCATTAATGCTGCTAACAATATCTTCTACATGAACACCGCAAATGGTATGGCAACAGGTGCAGGATCGGACATCACCAACTTTACAGGCGGATCTAATGTGTATGCAAATAACATTTTGCAAATGAACACATCTGTACCTGCAGATAATGGTGGCAATATCCGTAACAACACACGTGGTACCAACCCAATGTTTGTAAATGAAGCAAGCGCTATCGGAGCAGATATGATGTGGGGAACCGGCGATGATGGTCTTGCACTTAACAATGCAAGTCCTGCTAAAAACACAGGCGATAATGCACTTGCCCCAGCAGGTACAGACATTACCAATAGCCCACGTATTGTATGTATTATAGTAGATAAAGGTGCATACGAAAACCAGGGCCCTTGCGGTGGTGTAGCTAATTTAGAGGAGTTTGTTGAAAATGTGAAGCCTAACAGTGCCAATGGCATTGTAGCTAATCCATTCAATAACGATCTTCAGATACGTTACATGGGTAATGAAAAAGCCGGAGTAAGTGTATCAGCAATATCAGGCAAATCAATGTTTACATTAAGTAACATCAAACAAGGGATTACCCATGTAGATGCTACTTCGTGGAGCAGTGGAATGTATGAAGTTGTTATTACTACAGCTTCTGGTAAGCGTTCCAATTTCAAAGTTGTGAAATTGTAATATCCTCATAGAAAGCTCAAATTAAAATATGCCCCGCCTTTTGGTGGGGCATTTTTTTTTAACACAAAATAATTTATTGAAGAATTTTTTAACAAATTTTTGCTATTCACCAAAACAATACATAAATTGTCCTACGATTTTTCAGGCAGTTTTTTTGGATACCGGTAATTGCCTGATTCTTACTTTGCCAAAACGAAATTGATAGGTGTAATTGTGTTGGGATTGAGGGTTTTGTTTTTAGGTACATGTACTTTACGAAGCTTTTTTCTTAAACCCCATACATAAAATCCTATGCGAAAACTCCTCTTATCTGTCCTGTTTGGAGGTTGTTCCTTTTTTGCTTTTGCGCAAAATGGAATCACTACAAAAAAAGAAGTTATTACCGGTACACTGGTACGGGTAACCCCCCCTTTGAAAGATTATCAAAAAAGCTCCGACTGGGTGGATATTCCGGTTAGAGATTTGAATGGTATTATTTGGAACGGCACCAAAAAAGAACAAGTAGTTCCCAAAATTTACCCAAATGCAAGTCCTTTTACTTCAGATCCCGTACTGCAAGGTGCCAAGGGTAACACTACGGATGCAGTACAGGCACCCGCACCTATTGGAGTAAGTTTCGATGGCATCCCCTATCAGCCGGTCAATCCGCCTGATCCTACCATGGCAGTGGGGCCTAACCATATTATACAAATGGTAAATGGTAACAGTGGTGCCAAATACAAAATCTACAATAAATCAGGCACAGCCCTTACAGCCGACCTTTTTTTGGATGCATTAACGGGTAGAGGTGGTCTCGGTGATCCGATAGTTATGTATGATCACATGGCCGACCGATTTGTTATGACTGAATTTGCGAAGAAGAGTGAAAACGCAAATATTGAAGGATTAATTATTGCGGTATCTGCAACCGCTGATCCACTTGGTAGCTGGTATGTGTATTTTTTTGGTACTGCACTTGTCTTACCAGATTACCCCAAATTTTCTGTGTGGCCCGATGCATACTATGCCACTTCTAATGATTTTAACAATCAAACGTCTTATAATGGGTCTTCTGTTTATGCATTTGACAGAGCCTTAATGCTTGCCGGTAACCCTGCAGCCACTATGCAAAAAATTACGTTTAGTACAACTGTTTTTACCCGGTATTTTACCATGTGCCCGGTATTATTACAAGGCGCTACACTGCCACCAACTGGTACGGGTGGCCTTTTTGCGTATATGTGGGATGACGCTTTTAGTGCTTCCACAGTTGATGTGGACAGTATTGGGCTTATGGAATTCGATGTAGATTTTGCAACCCCGGCAAATAGCCGTGTTAATATAATATCTTCTTTGGCTACGGCTGCATTTAAATCTGATATATGTGCAGCAAGTCGTGGGGCGTGTATTTCTCAGCCATCCGGACCAGCGATGGAGGCTTTGCAGCAGAGAATTATGAACCAGCCGGTTTACCGGAAATTTGGGGGGTACGAGGGTATTGTACTTACCCATATCGTAGATAAGGGTGGCAATATTTCAGCGCCCCGTTGGTACGAGTTACAAAAAACTTCAGCAAATTGGGGTATCCATCAGCAACAAACATATTCTCCTGATAATACACACCGGTTTTTGCCCTCCATAGCATACGATGCAGCAGGTAACATTGCCATGCTTTACAATGTGTCTTCAGCTGCCACAGGAGCATTTCCTGGTGTGCGGATTACCGGGCATAGAACAGGTTGCGACGGGCTTAACAAAATGGGGCAAAGTGAAACTACCATCATAGCAGGTACTGCCTCAAATGGCAGTTCCCGATATGGTGATTATAATCATCTTATATGCGATCCTAATGGCGTTACATTTTGGGGAACTGCTGAATACAATGCCGTTTCCACATGGAGCACCCGCATAGCATCGTTTACCTTAGATGTATGTAATGCTGTTAGTAATATTGAGGCGGCCGGCGCTACCGTTACCGCAGGAAACTGCGGCGGTCCTTCAGTTCTTGATCCCGGGGAAGTTATTACTGCCGATTTTGGTATTATAAATAATGGCGCAGCTAACACAACTCCAATAACTGCTACCCTTTTAGTTTCAGGAGGTGTAACCAATCCTAGTGGTCCACAAAATTATGGCGTTCTCAATGCCGGAGGGCCGGCAGTAGTGCGACCTTTCACCTTTAAGCTGAATGGTGCCTGTGGCGCTGTTGTTACAGCTACATTACAGATTACGGATGGGGTAAATACAACGTCGGTAACGTATACATTTGTGTTAGGAAGCTCGACAATCGCACCAGTTTTTGCCGAAAATTTTGATGTCGTTACTGCACCAGCTTTGCCAGCCGGCTGGACAACTGCCCAAACGGGGGCAACTCCTCCGGCATTATTTGCCACCACTTCCACCACACCTAATAGTGTACCTAATGCGGCCTTTACCAATGGTGTTGCAACCGTAGCTAGCAACAGTCTTATTTCGCCGGTAATTAATGTTCCGGTGGCAGGCACCAAGCAACTCACATTTACCCAAACGCTTAACTTCGAATCTTCCACAGCTCGTTTTGATGGTGCTGTACTTGAAGTAAGCCTTGACGGAGGTACCAGTTACGCTGATATTACTGCTCCTTCAATCGGCGGCAGTTTTATTACTGGCGGTTATACAGCCTCCATTATTTCAGGCTCCTCTAATCCGCTCAGCGGCCGTTCGAGTTGGGGCGGGGTGCAGGCGGCATACTCAACAGTGACGGTTTTATTCCCATCGTCTTTTAGCGGTGCCAATATCAAATTCCGGTGGCTGGCAGGTTGGGACAATAGCGTCGTTAACGCTGGTATCAATTGGAAAATTGATGATGTTAGCTTGATACAGAATTTACCAGTTTGCTCCACCTGCCCGGAGATAGATGTATTGGGTAACGGTAATTCTATTGCCGACGGCGATGCAACCCCATCCCTTATAGATCATACC
Organism: Chitinophagaceae bacterium; assembly: GCA_043755055.1. GTDB lineage: Bacteria > Bacteroidota > Bacteroidia > Chitinophagales > Chitinophagaceae > JAZKFT01. The sequence continues at coordinate 8,389 of JAYUTQ010000600.1, forward strand.
GATTTCGGTACTGTAACTGTGGGTAATAACCTCGTTCGTACTTACACCATCAATAACACAGGTACCGCTAACCTTACTATTAGCAGTATTACCAAAAGTGGTGCTGATATGGGTATGTTTACCATTGGTGCGTTAACACCTGCGGGTCCTATAGCCCCTGCCGGTTCTGCAACCTTTACTGTAACATTTGCGCCTTCATCAGCTGGCCCTAAAACAGCCACTATCACAGTAAATAATGATGATGCCGATGAAGCGGTTTACGACTTTGCTATTCAGGGAAATGGACAGGCTGCTGCCTGCACTTTGCCTACAGTGCCTACATTAAGCACAAGTTCTTCTACCAATTGCGGTACGCAATCCACAACCCTCAGCATCCAGACAGGTTCGCTCAATGGAGCTGCATACTGGCAATGGTATTCCGGCAGTTGTGGTGGTACACCTGTGGGAACAGGAACCTCTATTATAGTTTCGCCAACCTCTACTACCCAGTACTTTGCCAGGGGCGAAGGAGGTTGCTTAAATCCTCCCTCTTTACCGGGTGAACCTGATCGGGTTATCGCTATATCCAATTGTGGAAACATTACCATTAATGTAAATACACCGCAAAACTGGTTCCTCGATGCTGATATGGACGGGTATTACACAGGCAATGCAATATCTGCCTGCAGCAGCCCTGGTGAAGGATACACCACAAATGTAACCGGCGGCAACGATTGTAACGATAACAATACTGCCATCCACAATTCTAATATAGATATCAATGTACAGGGCAATAGCGTTTCTATATCAGATGGTGATGCTACACCTGATTTGGCCGACCATACTGAGTTTGGAAGTGTAAATACAGGTGGCAATATCATACGCACCTTTACAGTTCAAAATACCGGCACGGCTAATTTATCTGTTAGCGGTATTACTATGAGTGGTGCACATGCATCACAGTTTAGTGTAGGTGCTTTAACACCAGCATCGCCAATTACGCCTGGCAACTCCGCTACATTTACCGTAACATTTACCCCGGCAACTACCGGCATAAAAACCGCTACAGTAAATATTGCCAATGACGATTGCGATGAAACAAACTACGATTTTGCTGTAATGGGAAATGGTACATCTTTAGCAGGCTGCGACCCTGTTACCACCCGCCTTTATGTAGATGCGAATGCAGCTACCGGCGGTAATGGTTCATCATGGGCTTGTGCCTTAAATGAGCTAAGTGCAGCAGTTAGTATGGCTAATGCGAATATGACCATCACCAGTATCTGGGTAGCAGATGGAACTTATAAACCCACCACCGGAACCAGCCGCACAGCGGTAATGGCCATTACCCGTGCCAATCTTAGAATCCTTGGTGGTTTTGCGGGGGGAGAAGTAAACGCAACAGATGCCAACCCAGTTATGAACCAGACCATCATCAGTGGAGATATTGGCGTAGCCAATGATATGAGCGACAACAGTTACCGCCTGATGAGTATTATTACCAGTGCTGTGAATGCAAATGGAATACTTGTAGATGGTTTCATTTTTGAAAAAGGAAACGCTGATGCCCCTGGCGACGGCGACCAAAGTGTAGGCGCTGCGCTGTATTCATATCTGGTACCCGCCGGAACACCTGTCAATATCGGCCGGAGTGTTTTCAGAAATAACTATGGTACTGCAGCAGGCGCTGTTTTCCTTCATGGTACCAATGTCAATTTTGATCGTTGCCGTTTTGCAGGAAACAGTACAAACGGGGTAGCCGGCGGTATAGTGGTATATCAGAGTTCACCAAATTTTAATAATTGTGTTTTTGCAGGTAACTCAGCCTCCAATGCGGGTGGTGCCTTCTATGGTAATTACGGTACGGCTGTATTTAACAAAACGGTCTTTAGCGGCAACAGTGCCGGTACGGGTGGCGGTATTTATCAGAACCGTTATGATGCTGTTGTAAACAACTCTGTATTTAATGCCAACAGTAGCATATCCGGTGGCGGTGCTTTATTTGTGCATAATGCAAGTAACACCAGGTTAACGAATTCTACCCTGTATAAAAACTCGTCTGCTATCAGTGGCGGAGCCATTGTATTGGTAGAGGCTAACAGCCGCATCACTGCAGAAAACAACATTTTCTACAAAAACACTGCCAGCGGAAATCCTATGGGAGCCGGATCAGATATTTCAAACCTTACTGGCGGTGCCAATGTGTGGTCTCATAATATATTACAGATGAACACCTCAGTACCTGCCGATAATGGCTCCACAAGAAGAAACAATATGCGTGGTGCAGACCCATTGTTTATAAATGAAATATATCCAATAGGTGCTGACAATATGTGGGGTACCCCGGATGATGGCCTTGGATTAACCAACAGTAGTCCGGCTGTAAACACCGGCGATAATTCCGCTGTAGCAGGCCCGTTGGATATTACCAACAGGCAACGCAATTATTGTAACGCGGTAGATAGGGGCGCTTACGAAAATCAGGTACAATGTGATGTTCTTTTTGTAGACATTACTGCTGCACCCGGTGGAACAGGTGATTCATGGGCCAATGCCTTGCAGGAACTCAGTACTGCTATTTCTATTGCCAATGGTAATATGGCTTATAAATCTATATGGGTGGCAGATGGCAGCTATAAAACCAATACCGGCAACAGCCTTACGGCGGTAATGGCTATTACCCGTGCCGACCTTAAAATACTGGGAGGATTTGCGGGTGGCGAAGGTTCCGCCATGGCTGCTAATCCCGCAGTTAACCAAACTATTATAAGCGGCGACATAGGCGCTGCTAACGATATGAGCGATAACAGTTACAGGTTAATGAGCATAGTAAACCTGCCTGCTACGCCCAATGCTTTGGTAATAGATGGATTTATTTTTGAAAAAGGTAATGCCAATGCCCCCGGCGATGGCGACCAAAGTGTAGGTCCGGCCATTTATTCTCATGCCGTACCGGCTGCAACCCCTGTTATGATAAAACGCTGCGTATTCCGTAATAATTACGGTACTGCTACAGGTGCTATATTCCTTCATGCCTCAAGCCCTGTATTTGATGGTTGCCGTTTTGCATCCAATAGTTCCAATGGCTCTGGCGGAGCAATGGTAGCATATCAATGTTCGCCGGCCTTTACTAATTGTGTGTTTGCTGCCAATATGGTAGCAAGCAGCGGTGGTGCTTTTTTTGGTAATTTCGGAACGGCTTCATTTACCAAATCTGTATTTACGGGCAACAGTGCTGCAACGGGTGGTGCGGTGTATCAAAATCGTTACAATGCCAATTACTTTAATGTAATATTTAACGGTAATAGCGGCACTACAGGTGGGGGAGCGCTGTTTGTACATAATACCAGCGTAAGCCATGCTATCAACAGTACTTTCTTTAAAAATACTACGGGTACTTCGGGTGGTGCCATAGTATTAAGTGAAGCTAACTCCAGTATTATTGCGGAGAATAATATTTTTTATAAAAATGTTGCAAATGGTATGGCTATGGGTTCAGGTTCGGACATCACCAACTTTACCGGTGGTGCTAATGTATATGCCAATAACATATTGCAATTAAATACCGCAATACCTGCAGATAATGGAACAAGTATCCGGTTCAACAAGCGTGGTGTAGATCCTTTATTTACAAATGAGTTAAGCCCTGTAGGTGCTGATATGATGTGGGGCACAGCCGATGATGGATTGCAGTTGCAGGATTGTAATCCGCCTGCTATAGCAAATACTAATGCTGCAGTAGTAACAAGTTGCAGCCCGGCTATCAATGCGGGTGACAATGCGCCTGCTATAGCCGCTGGCATAACCACAGATGAGCGTAATAACCCACGTATCGTTTGCAGCACAGTAGATATGGGTGCTTACGAAAATCAGAACTGTGGTGTTGCTACCGGTGCAGAACAGGAAGTGATCAGTATGGCCAAAACCATTAGCACCAATGGTGTAACCGGCATCGTAGCAAATCCATTTGCCAATGAATTACAGATCCGCTATACCGGTGCCGAAAAAGCCGGAATAACCGTGTTTGGCGCTACCGGCAAAACGATGTGGAGTAAGACAAATATTACCGAAGGCATCACCCGTGTAAACAGCAGCAGCTGGGCCCGGGGTATGTACCAGGTGGTAATTGTTACTGCCATTGGTAAAAGGATGAATTATAAAGTGGTGAAACTGTAGAAACCAATTTTTATTAATCATTTGAGGCTGTCTCAAAAGTATGAGGCAGCCTCATTTTATTCGGGTAGGTGATGGAAATAATTTTTGTTTAAGCGATTCTCAGAGCCTTCATTTTACTTTTGAGACAACCTCTTTTTTTTTGAATGTTGTAATAATTGTTATCTGTTATTTTTTTTCTTTCAATAAATATTGCTACATAAAAAATCTTTATCATAGATTCATAAGCTATTTATTTTTTAAAGCTTTTAAAACGGCATTTTTCAAACCATTAACTTATTTTTTTTGTTTTCTAAATTTCGATCCTTAATCTTTTTTCGATATCCATTAACCATTTCTAAAAAAAGCCAACATGAATAAAAGGTCCAACCTTAATCAGATTCCTAACAATCCTCATCTTGCCCAAAATCAGGCGAGACCTTATGGCTCTATGAAAGCCTTTTTTGGTACACTGTTATTTTCAGCAGTTATGTTTTTTGCCCAGGCACAGGTGTACACAGCTACCCTTAATGGCGCAAACGAAGCACCGCCCAATGCCTCTCCCGGAAAGGGATACGTTAAAGTAACCATTACAGGTACTAACATGCGGGTAGAAGCCAATTTTACTGGCCTTACCGGAAATACTACTGCAGCACATATTCATGCTGCCACCGCCGTAGCCGGATCGGGTACAGCGGGTGTAGCAACTACTACCCCCACTTTTCCAGGCTTTCCCTCCGGTACAACAAGTGGTACCTACGATAATACTTTTGACATGACACTTAACGGGAGTTACAATGCAGCTTACATTACTGCCAACGGAGGCACCACTGCTTCAGCTTTTGCTGCACTGCAAGCTGCTATGGCTGCAGGCAAGTCGTACTTTAATCTTCACAGTTCTACTTTTGGTGGTGGCGAAATAAGAGGCTTTCTGGTGCCAACTCTTACACAAGGCTTTGATGAAGTGGTGCCTGCCGGTTGGTCTGTTCAAAATAAATCTACAACAATAGGGACATCTAGCTGGTTTCAGGGTAACGCTACTGTATTCCTGGCCCGTTCAGGTGCTGCCAATTCTTATGCCGGTGTAAATTTTAATAGTACAACAGGTGCAAATACCATCAGTAACTGGATGATTAGCCCAATGCTTTCGCTTACTAATGGTACAACTGTTAGGTTTTGGGCTAGAACAGTTACTACGCCAGCCTTCCCCGACAGACTACAGCTTCGGTTAAGTACTGCCGGCAGCAGCACCAATGTAGGTACATCGGCTACGGATGTGGGAGATTTTACCACTTTATTGGTGGATATAAACCCTACATTAACCGTATCTGGATTTCCTAATGCATGGACACAATATACCGCCACACTTAGCGGTATTACTGGCATCGTTGACGGCCGTATTGCATTCAGGTATTTTGTAACTAGTGGCGGACCAGATGGTGCCAATTCAGATTATATAGGTGTAGATGACTTTGATTATACGGGGGAATTAGCTGCTACCTGTTCGGCACCAACCGATCGTATTTACGTAGATGCCTCTGCCGCCCCCGGCGGAACCGGTTCTACCTGGGCCTGTGCCATAAAAGAATTGAGCGCCGCCATTACCATGGCCAATGGAAACATGGCTATCAAATCTATATGGGTAGCTGATGGTACATACAAACCAACCACCACCAACGATCGTACCATATCCATGACCACCCTACGTGCCGACCTGATGATTCTGGGTGGTTTCTCTGGTAACGAAACAATGGCAG
>JAYUTQ010000601.1:0-2619 GCA_043755055.1 Chitinophagaceae bacterium
TTACACAATCAACAACAATGAACAAACCCCAAAAATGAAACAGTTAGATTTGTTTGAAAATTTATAAAATCTGTCAACCTATTTTAGGCAAACACAATTTCATTTTCAAACAAACCAATCAACCAATTCCAAATCAACAAATCAACTATTCCGCCATCATTTCCTTCACCACCCTTACCACATCTTCTTTATTGGGCTTGCTAAAATAATCGCCATCGCTGCCGTAGGCCGGGCGGTGCTGCTGCCCTGTAAGTGTACGTGGGGCTACATCCAGCCATTTATAACCGCCTTGTTCTTCCATTACTTTATTAAACATGTATGCGGTGCCGCCACCTGGCACATCTTCATCTACAAATAAAATCCGGTTGGTTTTTTTAAGCGATTCAAGGATTTTGTGGTTGATATCAAAAGGCAACAATGTTTGTACATCCACCAATTCTACACTAATGTTTAATCTTTCCAGTCGTAGTATGGCTTCGCTAATAATGCGTAAGGTAGAGCCATAAGAAACAATAGTAATATCGGCGCCCTCTTTTATAATTTCGGGTATGCCGAGTGGTACCGTAAATTCCAATAGGTTCTCAGGCATTTTTTCTTTCAGTCGGTAGCCGTTCAGGCATTCTATCATCAGGCCGGGATCGTTGCCCTGCAGCAGCGTATTGTACATGCCGGCTGCCTGCACCATATTTCTTGGCACACATACATACATGCCTCTAAGGCTATTTACAATCATGCCCATGGGGCTTCCGCTATGCCAGATACCTTCGAGCCTGTGGCCACGTGTACGCACAATCAGCGGACAGCTTTGCTTGCCTACAGTGCGGTAATGCAGTGTGGCCACATCGTCGCTCAAAGGCTGTAAGCCGTATAATAAATAATCCAGGTATTGAATTTCGGCAATAGGCCGCAGGCCACGAAGGGCCAGGCCAATGCCCTGGCCCATAATAGTGAGTTCCCGAATGCCCGTATCAAAAATCCGTTCTTTACCATGCTTTTCCTGCAGGCCGCTAAAGCCCTGGTTTACATCGCCTATAAAGCCCACGTCTTCGCCAAAGGCTACTACTTTATTATTGTTGGTAAATAGCTGATCGAAATAATGATTCAATACTTCGTAGCCATTTAAGGTTTTGCTATGTTCGTTAAAAACAGCTTTTACTTCAGCAACTTTTAAGGCACTTTTTGGCCCTTGGTTATACAAATAAGAATTGTATAATGCTTTGTTTTCGTTTAGCAGTTGCTCGTAATAATTTTTTAGTTCGGTACATAAATGGCTGTCGCCGCAAAAATCAATGGCAGTGGCCAGCGTTTTCATTACCTCTTTGCGCATCGGTTCCCGGTTAGCGGCAAGAGCATTGCGGTATTTTTTCATCATGCCTTCTGAATCGGCTCCGCCGCTTATAATGGCGTCGCACAATTCAAGCACTTTTTTTACCTGCTCTTTAATAGGCGTGGTGTAAGCGGCCCACGCCTGCTGTTTGCTTTCTTTTACATGCTCTTTTGCGTCCATTTCAATCTGAGATAGTTCTTCCTCATCGCTCAAGCTATTTTCCAGAATCCATTCTTTCATTTTTTTAATGCCGTCCCATTCTCTTTCCCATTCAAGCCTTTCCACTGTTTTATATCTTTCGTGGCTACCACTTGTACTATGCCCCTGAGGCTGCGTTACCTCTTCTATATGAAACAAAGCCGGTACATGGTTATCTCTCATTTGCCCCAAAGCCTGCTCAAACACTTCGCACATGCCGGCATAGTCCCAGGCTTTTACTTTGTAAATGTGTACGCCATTGGTGCCTTCCATTTTTTGGAATCCCTTGGCTGCGGCCGAAATAGAAGCCTTGGTAGTTTGGTATTTTTTAGGAACAGAAATGCCATAGCCATCATCATACACAAAAATGGCAAGCGGCACCTGCAATACACCTGCTGCATTTAAAGTTTCCCAAAAATGCCCTTCGCTGGTACTGGCATCGCCGATGGTACAAAAACAGATTTCATTGCCGTTGTTGCTAAGTTCATTTAGTTTTTGAAGCTGTGGAACCCTGCGAAAACTTCTTGATGCAAATGCCAGCCCAAGAGATCTTGGCATTTGTGCTGCAGTGGGTGCCATATCGCTGGCGGTATTTTTTAGTGCCGCCACATTTGCCCAATTACCTTGTGCATCTATATTGGGTGTGGCAAAATGCGAATTCATCTGCCTGCCTGCACTAAACGGGTCGTGGTTAGGGTCGGGGTCGGCATAAAGTTGTGCAAAAAACTGCTCTACGGTAGAAAAGCCTGCTGCAAAAGCAAATGTTTGATCCCTATAGTAACCACTGCGCCAGTCACCCGCCTGAAAAAATTTACTGATGGCTATTTGGGCAATTTCTTTTCCATCGCCAAAAATACCAAACTTAGCTTTGCCTGTTAGCACTTCCCGCCTGCCAAGTAGGCTAGCTTCACGGCTGATACATGCAATCCGATAGTCTTTTAAAACCTCGGCACGGAACTTGTGAAATGATAATTGTTCTAGCGTAGGGGCATTAGCAATGTTTTCCATACAGCAAAAGTATTGATTCAGGCATCATTGAAAAGAAGGAAATAGTGGGCTATGAAAAACAATTGCCATCGTCTACGGCAACTTCT
>JAYUTQ010000602.1:0-5791 GCA_043755055.1 Chitinophagaceae bacterium
ATTTTATTGTAATACCACAAATTTTAGCAGCAACATTATTAGGTTTTTTTACCAAAAATCTATTTCATGGAAACTCAATCTTTACAATAGTTCTTGGTGGTGTTTCTATGATTATTGCTGCAATTTTAACATTAAGAATTAAAGATAAATAAATTATGATACGCAATTTCCTATCTCTCGTCTTTGTACTTCTATCTTATATCTGTGTAGCTCAGTACGCCACCATTTACCCTACTAACTGGTTTGCCGGTATGAAGTGGAACAAAGTGCAACTGCTGATAAAAGGCGGCTATGATAATTTTGCGAAAGAAAAAGTTAGCATCAGCTATCCCGGCATTAAAATAGAAAAAGTGCATAAGCTGGATAATGGCATGTTTATCTGTATCGACATCAGCATAGCTTCCAATGCAAAACCTGGCAATGTGGCCATACAATTTACAGATGGTGGTAAAGCCCATGCTGTTAACTGGCCGCTGAAACCAAAAAGAGCCGGTAGGGGCACTACCTATGCACAAGGTATCACCAGCAAAGACCTTATATACTTTATGATGCCCGACCGTTTTGCAAATGGTGATGCAAGTAATGATAGTATTCCTGGAATGAAGGAAAAATTTTATGGCCGTAATTACCCTAAAGGTCGCCATGGTGGCGACATACAGGGTATTACCCAACATCTTGATTATATACAGGAACTGGGCAATACCACACTATGGCTCACACCTGTTTTGGTAAATGATATGCCAACTGAATCATTTCACGGTTATGCATTTACCGATCATTATACAATAGAGCCAAGGTTTGGTGGCGAAAAGGCATATCGCCAAATGATAGATGCAGCCCATGCCCGTGGCATAAAGGTGATTCAGGATGCGGTATATAACCATGTAGGTCTTAACCATATTTTAGTAAAAGATAAACCCTGCAAAGACTGGCTTAATAACTGGCCCACATTTACCAAAACCAGTTATAAAGATCAGCCAGCCTTTGATCCGTATGCCTCTAAACTGGATAACAAGACATATCAGGACGGTTGGTTTACCGAGCTGATGCCCGACCTCAACCACCGCAATCCTTATGTAGCCAATTACCTCATTCAGCATGCCCTGTGGACGGTAGAGGAATTTGGCATTGACGGCTGGCGGATAGATACCTATGGCTACAATGAGCTCAATTTCATGAACCGCTGCAACAAAGCCCTGATGGATGAATACCCCAATATAACCATGTTTGGCGAAACATGGGTGGTGGGCACGCCCAATCAGAGTTACTTTATGGCCAATAATTACAATATTCCATTTAAGAGCAATCTGCCCGGAGTAACGGATTTTCAGGTACTGTGGGGTATGCTTGCCGGCCTTAACGAAAAGTTTGGCTGGAACGATGGACTTTCAAAACTCTATACCACAATGGCCCATGATTTTGTGTACAAAGACCCCTACAAAAACTGCATTTTTTTGGATAACCACGACCTTGACAGAATTTTTGCAGTGGTGGGTAAAGACCTGAACAAGCTAAAACAGGGGCTTACATGGGTGCTTACACTACGTGGTATACCACAAATTTATTATGGAACCGAATTGCTGATGGACAAGTATAAAGACCCGAGTGATGCTGAAGTACGGAAGGATGTACCCGGCGGCTGGCTGGGCGACAGCACTAATAATTTTGTAGCAAGTGGACGAAGTGCAAAGCAAAACGACATGTTCAATTACATAAAAACATTGGCTAATTACCGTAAAAATTCTACGGCTTTACAAACGGGAAAATTGATGCAGTTTGTACCTTTTGATGGGGTATATGTATACATCCGGTACGATGCCAAAAGTACAGTAATGATTATTAGTAGTAGCAACGAAACAGAAGCCGAATTGAAATTGGATCGTTTTGCAGAACGGACAAATGGTTTTACAAAGACTAAAAATGTACTAACAGGAGAAATAGCCGCCTTGGGCAGTAGTTTAAAAATAGGTGGCAGGGGTACATTGGTTTTAGAATTGCAGAAATAACTGGCTCTGCAGGATTTGGCATGTACAATACTACATAATGTACCTGCTCGTTACTTTTTTAGAAAATTTTGATTGGTAAATACAGGGATGGCTGAATGTGCAGGAAAAATTTACGGCCAGGCCCAGCAAAGTGTTCTGCCCTAACTTAAAAATTATATTAACCGCGGATTGGTACCTTTAGATAGCGGTGTAACAATAGGGGAGGGGAAGGTAACTCCGGTATTAGTGCTGCTAAAATGTTACCTACAATTGAGCTAAAGGCTCTTTTTTTGACAAAATGCTTATTTTTGTAGTCCTAAGTAATATTTTAGACCTGTAACACTATTTATTTGTCTATCGAAACAGTGGCAATGTCCATAATTAATTCTACAATAATGATGGAAATTTTCTTTTTTTTTATTAGTTTGTTAGATTACAGTATTAAATAGGTAGATTGTACAATAAACTAATAAAAAATTTCCTTTTTTTAATTTATTTTTTACTTTTTTGAGGGTGTTTTTTGATAATCAACATCCACCTTGTCTCAAATTATGTGTCTAAAAAAATAAAGCCAGTTTTTTATTAACACACACAAACCTCAGACCACTACTTTATTTCATTATTGTGTTTTCAAAGAATTTAAAAACATTAATTAATGCTTTAAATTTTTTATACCTAAGTCTTTATAAATCCTAATCTATGAACCTTTTTTTACCTATTCCCACCTTGCGTAGGGTAATTATTGTATCCCTGCTCACCATTATTACAGGAGTAACTATTGCGCAAACCGAAACCCTCTCCACAGGCTCTTTTATCATTAACATGGGTGTGGTTCCACAAACTACAGCCAATGCATTAAAACCGTATGGTTTGATTTACGATTTAATTCGTAATAATAATGTGCCTATTAAATGGGTGATAAGCCAAACCAAACTAAAAGATGGTGTGGACTTTACTTATAACGGAGTACAGTACAAGGGAGGAACATTTATTATTCCTGCCGAGTATAGATCCACAACGGTAAATACAAAAATAACTTCTTGGGTTGGACTAGGTGTAGTAGGTGTTTCAACAACCACACCGTTAACGGTGGATGTCAGCAAAACACTTATAGTTACTCCTAGATGGACGCTCGATTCGCAAAATGGTGCTATTTCCGAAGGTTATTTATTAAACGCAGGGGTTACCAATACTGCTTTTCCCGGGGCCTATAACTGGAAATTACCCGCAACATTGGATTGTTGCGATGATTTTTTTGTTATGCCACATGCCGATCCTACCTGGGCCACGCACGGAAGATTGTGGAGCTGGAATAAAGATTGTCTCGGTTCTATTTGGAACGCTTGCCATGCCACAAGTGCATTGGAAAATATGGTTAATCCGGCAGACCGCAATCAACAAACAAATTTTCTTACACAAAAAGTAGCTGGTTTAGCCGGCACTTCGGGCAATTATGCACTCAGCAACAGTTTAATATTATGGGGCAGCCATTCAGGTGGAAGCGTTCCGTATATACATCAATTACCCAATGATCTGATTGCACAATATATGGGGGTAACCGATGCTGCACATCAAAATGGTTCAGAACAGATTAATGTTCCTAACCAAAGTGCATCAGGTGGATGGAATCCCGGAGCAAAAATTATTGCTTACGACCCTACGCAAGTAAATGTAACCAACCCGATAAGGCCCGACAAAACCAACGCCGCAGCCGTAATGGTTTATGGTCGTGGTTTTGATGACCCTACAAGAAGTTTTGTAATGTATGAGCCTGCTCATAGCCACAATAAAGGAACTGTTGGCGATGTAGCAGCACAAAGAGCTTTCTGGAATTTTAGTTTCTTTCAGATTCAGCCAAAAGCACCTATCATAAATGTTACTGGAATTGTGGGCGCACAAAATATTAATAGCGGTTCTTCTCTTCCAGTTTCTGTTAGTGCTACATCACCCTTAAGTAGTGTTACTTTTACCTATTTGTGGAGTAGCAGTTGCGGTGGTACTTTTACCAATGCAACTGCTGCGTCTACTACTTTTAATGCACCAACAGTGGCAAGTATAACACCTTGTGTTATTACTTGTAAGGTTAACGATAACTGCGGAAGGACAACTTTCGAGTCTAAACCAGTTACTTTAGTTCCAACTCCAGTAGGGCCTACAGCCAATCCGGATGCAGCATCTTTTAGCGTAACCTGCGGAGTAGGAACATCTGTTACAAAAAATGTATTGACAAATGATGTTACTACCGGAGGTCTTTTACTTACATTAACCAATGTAACAGGTGCAGTTAATGGCACTGTTTCTTTTAAAGCAGCAGGTGATGTAACGTTTGTACCCAATGCAAATTTTACCGGTCCATTAGTACTTACTTACACGGTTTGTAATAATGCAACCCCAACAGCTTTGTGTTCCAATAGCACCTTAACCATTTCTACAACAGGTGGCTCTACCCCTGCGGCAGCCAATGATGCATTTACCATTGCAGAAGATGCAATAGGAACCTTTAATGTACTGGCTAATGATGCTGTTGGATTAACGGTTACTGGAATTACATCGGGGCCGGCCAATGGCAGGGTTTCTATTAATACAGATAATACAATTACCTATGTGCCCATAGCCGATTTTGGCGGACCAACTGATAATTTTACTTACCGGGTAACCAATGGAAGTGGTGGTTATAATACGGCAACCGTTACCGTTACTGTAACTAATGATGCTTGTGATGCAGGCACCTTTCAAGTGGGCTCTGCTAGTGCAACAGAGGTTAGTGGTAATGAATGGTCAAAAGTCTATACGAGGCCCGTTAACACGGGAGGTATTAATCTTACAAACACCTCTGCGTATCCTATAAACGCTGGTTCGAATAGGTTATTAGTTGTAGCCATTTCTGGTGGAGGACCAAATATCCCTGGAGTTTTACCAACGGTCACATGGGGAGGACAGTTGCTTACTTCATTGTTTGAGAATCGTACAGACAACAACAGAGCCCAGTCTTTTATTTTCTATTTGAAACAAAGTGGTATTGTGGCTGCATCTGGCAATAGTCTGGTAGTAAATATGGGAACACCAAATTATTTTGGTTATGTTGTTTATGCAGCGGTTTACCAAAATGTAGATCAAACTACAACAGTACGAAATTCAGTTTCACCAAATATTTCTGGTGCTGCTATAAATCCAATTATCGCCTCCACACCTGCCACTTTCACAGCTGGAGATCAGGGGATTTTTGTAACAGGCTATTCTGTAAACGGTGGTAGTCTGGTAGCATCTTATAGCAGTGTTAGTACTAACTGGACAGGGAGTTCTGCTCTTTTTGGTGGCGCTACTTCAAGTTCTATTTCTATCGGCCCATATTATGGTGGTATAGGTAAAAGGAGTGTCACAACTGCTGCTGCTACTGAAACAGTTTCAATGACTGTAACATCTAGCGCAGGTTTAAGACCAAGTATTACTGAAACAAGCATCATATCTAGTGGCGTTTCATGTGCTGCCATACCCACCCGTGCCCCAATGGCCATGCCGGATACCGCAACAACGCAAAACGGTGTTGCGGTAAATATTTTAACAGCAACCAACGATTTTTTCCCGGTGGCTGGTGCAAGAACTTATTCAATTGTTACACCTCCAGCATCTGGTATTGCATCTATCAATGCAACAACAGGGGAAATTACGTATGCACCCAACACAACTTTCAATGGCGTTCGTTCGCTTACTTACCAGGTTACCGTTTCTGGTTTAAGCGATATTGCAACCGTGTATATTAATATTACTAACGGACCAATTGATGCAATTAACGATGCACCTGCCGG
>JAYUTQ010000603.1:0-5781 GCA_043755055.1 Chitinophagaceae bacterium
CCATACTACTTCTTGCCCGTCTTCTAAAATTTCTACTTCTTCTTCGCCGGTTTCTTCGTCACGGGCCACGGTTCCAAGTGGTACTTCTATGGTAATATCTTCCCCTTCACGGCCGCTGCGGTTGCTTTTGTCGCCGCCATCGCCATCTTGTGCTATCACATTTTTATAGTACCGCAAATGCAGCAAAGTCCACAGTTGCGAATTGCCTTTGAGGATTATATGTCCACCCCGGCCGCCATCGCCACCATCGGGGCCGGCCATGGCATTGTACTTGGTACGGGCAAAATGTTTGCTGCCTGCACCGCCGTGCCCACTGCGGCAATGAATACGGATATAATCGATAAAATTACTCATACGCTACACACACTTATTTAATAAAGTAGCTGCAAAGGTAAGCGAAGGGGATTTGGGATGGAAAATTTACGCTTTTATGCGGTTAATAATTACTGAACCAGCTTGTTGCAGTTGGGAAGATATGGGGTTTTGGGAGTAATGGATGCTTGACCTTTGCCCATTATGTCATCTAATCTATCACAGCTCTATTCTGGACCAAACCCGTTCTGGGTTTTGAAATTGAGGGAAAAGCATTTTTACAATGACTTCGTTTTCTTCAATGGTATAAATGAAAGCGTAAGGAAATCCGTTGATTGGGATGCGGCGATGTTTTTCATCGTCTAAATTGAAATAAAATTCAGGTTTTGTTTCCAGATCGTCCAATGCCTGCTGAATCGCTTTTTCGAATCTATTACCTAAATTAGGGTAAATAGATTCATAATAAATAATAGCATCAACTATTTCAGCGTATTACAATGCTGTAAAAAACTACACTATAAATCATTACGGCGCTGATTAAGTTGTTGTGTAAGCACCTGCCTCGACATAAGGGTTATTTTACCCGAAGCAAGATCTGCATCCCGTTTTTCCAATTCTTCATACAGGCGTTTATCAGAGAATAAATATTTATTCAATTCAGGATCTTCTCCAAGCAAATAATATAATGCAGCCTTTTCCGGGGTACTCATGGTTTTTATTTCTTCTTCAAGTAACGGCATAGTTTGCTTTTTTGTAAAAGTACAAAATACCGGCGTCATCAATTGTACACTTTTTAGTACTAAAGCATCTTAATTCATTCAAAATTTAGAACCAGATAAAACTTAGGTATGAAGGATTATTTTCAGCAACCTTCCGTATCAAAAGCCTGTTTCCATCCTGCATCTTTCCTTACATTTACCCTTTGTGCCATTGAAGCAAATCGTAATTCCCAAATCGTAAATCGTAAATTGAAATGAAGCACCTGCCATTAGATCCCAAAATTTTTATACAGAACCGTCAGCGGTTTGTAAAGCAAATGCTGCCTAATAGCATTGCCATTTTTAATAGTAACGATGAAGTGCCAAGCAATGGCGATGCCATTTATCGCTTTCAGCAAAACAGCGACCTGTACTGGCTTACAGGCATTGAGCAGGAAGATACCATGGTGGTATTTTTTCCAGATAACCCCGACCCTAAGCACCGTGAAGTGCTGGTGCTGGTACGCCCTAACGAATTAAAAGAAAAATGGGACGGCAAAAGATTACGTGCCGAAGAGGCTAAAAAAATGACCGGAATGGAACGCATCGTTTGGCTGGATAGCCTTGATGCATTGCTGCAACCGTGGGTTCATTTAGCAGATAACATTTACCTGAACACCAACGAAAACGATCGGAAAGGAAGCACATTACCCACCCGTGATTACCGCTATGCCGAAGCCATGAAGCAGCGCTACCCGCTGCACAATTATGTACGAAGTGCAAAGCTTATGAAAGAACTTCGTGGCATTAAAACCGCACAGGAAGTAGCCGTGCTGCAGCAGGCGGTAGACATTACCGAAAAAGCTTTCCGCAGGGTAATGCAGTTTGTGCAGCCCGGCGTTTGGGAGCATGAAATTGAGGCCGAAATAGTACACGAATTTTTACGCAACCGCAGCCGGGGCGAAGCTTATGGCAGCATAATAGCAAGTGGCGACGCTGCCCGAACGCTACACTACATTAGTAACAATGCCGAGTGTAAAGATGGCGACCTGATACTGATGGATTTTGGTGCCAACTACGGCGGCTACTGTGCCGATCTTACCCGTACCATACCTGTAAATGGTAAGTTTACCAAACGCCAAAAGGAAGTTTACAATACTTGCCTGCACCTGCACAACTATGCCAAAAGCATTCTAAAACCCGGCATCAGCATAGTAGATTATACCGAAAAAATAGGCGATGAAGCAACGAAGGTTTTCCCGAAAATAGGCCTTCTAAAAAAGGAAGACATTAAAAACGAAGACCCCGAAAACCGTGCCTACCGCAAGTGTCTGTACCACGGTATTAGCCACCACCTTGGCGTGGATGTCCACGACCTCGGCTCCCGTACCGCACCTATTAAAGCAGGTATGGTATTTACCGTAGAACCGGGTATTTATATAGAAGAAGAAAAAATGGGTATCCGTATAGAAAACAATTTTTGGATTACAAAAGCCGGTAATATGGATTTATTCAAAAACATTCCGATTACGGTGGAAGAGATAGAAAAGTGTATGGGGAGCGTCAACCGTTAACCGTCGACCGTTTCTTAATTTTAATCGTAATAACCAAAAAGAAATGGCATTCAAGTTTGAACAATTAAGAGTTTGGCAAATAGCTTTAGATCTTTCAGGTGAAGTATCCGACCTAACAAAGACATTTCCAAAGGATGAGCTTTTTATACTAACCTCCCAATTAAAAAGAGCAGCAGATTCTGTATTATTAAATATTACAGAGGGTTCAACTCTTCAATCTAATGCTGAGTTTTCCAGATTTCTGGTTATTTCAAACCGTTCGGCACTCGAAGTCATTGCTTGCTTCTATCTTGCAAGACAGAGGAAATATATGAGCGAAGATCTTTTTAAGCAACTCTATGACAAATACGAAAAACTTATCGCAATGATTCAAGCATTAATTAAATCTTTAAGAAACGGAAATATTCAATAGCTATTTTGTACACACAATTTGATTAGAAAGTTGCTGTTGTAGCCCATCTATAACGGTGAATCTTACATATACCACCAAAATCTTGATAATGCCTTTACCCAATAATCAAATTTCAGCGGCTGACGGTCAACGGTCGACGGTTGACGGTCGACTTTCCATCATCCCCAACATAGTTACCCTGCTCAACCTTTTCTGCGGCTGTATAGCCATTTTATTTACTCTGCAAAATGGTATTGTAATTGTAGAAAATCCCGAAGCCGGAACCCAGTATCTGGATCTGACAGAAAAAATATGGCTGGCATCCCTTTTTATTGGCATCGCCGCGGTAGTCGATTTTTTCGATGGCTTTATTGCACGGCTCATGGGGGCATCTTCCGAAATGGGCAAGCAATTGGATTCGCTGGCCGATGTGGTAAGTTTTGGTGTAGCCCCGGGCATGATACTGTGCCAATTATTAAGGCTCGGAGTAGCCCGTAATGATGATGGCCTCGATGCCTCTGTTTTATGGCTGTTACCGGCTTTTATACTGCCTTGTGCCGCCGCTTACCGCCTTGCCAAGTTTAATCTCGATACCCGCCAAACCTACTCGTTTCGGGGTACACCCGTGCCGTCTGTAGGCCTTGCCATTGCTGCATTTCCGCTTATTTACTGGCATAGCAATACCGATTGGGTACTTAGCCTGTTGCTTAATAAATGGTTCATCTACGCAGTTATTGCCATACTTAGCTGGCTTATGGTAAGCGATATACCCATAATGAGCAACAAGTTTAAGGAAAAAACACTTAAAGCAAATCTTCCTAAAGTACTATTACTGGCTGTGGCTATTGTTGGCGGAGTTTTGTTGGGCTGGTTAAGTGTGCCGCTTATCTTTGTCGCATTCGTATTATTATCTGTTATTTTCAAAAAACAAATACAATGACTTTTACTGCCCACATAACCATAACGCCCCTGAAAGAATTACTGGATCCACAAGGGAAAGCTGTAATGGGCGGCCTGGCTAACCTTGGCATGAACAGCATAAAAGATGTACGCATTGGCAAGCATATTACCCTGCAAATAGAAGCCTCCGACGCCGAGCAAGCCAAAGAAATAGCCACCACCGCCACCAAAAAACTATTGGCCAATCAGGTAATGGAACAGTTTGAGATTGTGATCATGTAGAGACGCCATGCTGGCGTCTGAATCTTGCCGATAAATGAAATAGAAAATCATTAGCCAAGCGAAAGCCGAGTTTTGATTAGGCGACATTGGCGAACCTTGTAAATCCCGTAGCATTACGGGACTCCATTGTTTTGTAGTGCAGGTGGCATCAGCCTAAATTATCAAGAAAATCTCCGTCTTTGTGAGGTGGGGTTCTTGCCCTGCAGAAGCAATCTCTAGGGGTAGCAATATTTGTTATGTCAGCAATTCCTGGAGATTCCTTCGGGCAGGTACCCTCGCAAAGACGAATAATATTTAGCTAAATTTGTTTTATAAAAATTAACGCCATGGGACTTACATACGCAGATATAGAATTAATTAATGCCAATGATATTGCATTGGCAAAAAGCCATGTAATAGGCGAAGAAGAAGTAAAACGCATCCATATAAATATGCTGGTGGATACCGGTGCATACAATTTGTGCATTAACGAAACCATACAGGAGCAGTTGGATTTACCATTTCTTGAAAAGCGAAAAGGCCATTTGGCCAACGGCTCCATAGAAGAGTACGACCTTGTTGGCCCCATTGTTTTGAAATTTAAAAACCGCCAAACCGTTTGTAATGCATTGGTACTGCACGGTGATAACGAACCACTTTTAGGTGCTATTCCACTAGAAGATATGGATGTACTCATTCATCCACTACGGCAGGAGCTGATTGTAAATCCTGAGCATCCTTATTATGCACAGATGAAATTGAAGTGAGGGAGAAATGATTTATGAACTGCTGTGTATGATCTTACATCACTTCTATTCTAATTATTAAGGAAGTAAATCCTTCGGCGAAACCTCTAAAATTTCCGCAACTAATAGCAAATACGAAATAGAAAAATTTACAAGTCCTCTCTCCATTCTGCTAATTTGAGACCAGTCCTTGTCTCCACAACTGAAAGCTAAATCATTTTGAGTAAGACCTTTTTCGAGGCGGTACTTTCTAATGTTTTGGCCAATGGTTTTTAAGTGTTCGTCGTTCCTATAATGTTTTATATCCCTTTTTTCATTCACTCTTCAAAGGGAAAACAGGCAGGTAAAAATACATTGGGATTAAAATCCCAATTTTTAAACATTTCTCCTTACATTTATTCCAGTCAAATTGGTGTCATAGGAATAAAATAGTTTCCTTTAAAAGGTAATGTGAAGATGTTGTAATGCCTATCAACGTTTGGCCTAATCTATCAACATTATTATCTAACAACTTTCAATTTCAAAACATTAAAACGTATTCAAATGATTTGGACACTTCTCATAATGATAGTTTTCGGAACAATTAGCTATATACTTGATAAACAAAAAAGAGATAAAAACAAAAAATGAAAATATTCCTAAAACTAGTGATTTCAGTATTTGTTGGGGTACTTGGCTTTCTTGTAATTCCTGCAATAATTATGAATAAATCCAGAAGCCCAAGTGTCACTATTACAATGATTATTTGGGGTATAACAGGTGCTTTTATATTTGGAGTTTGGAAATATGGAACTTCGGAACCGTCTGATTTTGATAAGCATCAATTAAAAAAAGACTAATGGATGTTTAAAGACTATTATGCTATTTTGGACATTTCTCAAGGTGTTTCACTTGAACAT
>JAYUTQ010000604.1:0-2600 GCA_043755055.1 Chitinophagaceae bacterium
TGCAAAATATAAAATGACAGAGTCCGACCCAACAGGCACTTCCAGTAATGGCGTACGTAACTGATCTCTTTGGTTAGAGCCATTTGGACCGTAATTCCAGCAGTTTACTGTGGCAGCACCGGCACCGGTTAAACCGGCTGTTGCATTCCGTACCCATGTAAGGTCATTGTCCGGATTAAGCCTTGCCCAATTGGCCGGGGGAAAGGTGGTACTATTAAATCCTTCTGCAAACGGCATGGGCACAGATGGTGCAACTGTAAAAATAAAAGATGTGGTATCGTTATACAATCTACCGTCTGCACCACCATTTGGTAGCGTAGTATAGGTTTGAAAAAGATGGGTTCCGGGAGTAACGGTTGCCAGCGGAAATGTAAGAAGGGCCGTTTGAAACTGGCTCAGATTACCGGTAAAATCAATGGTTTGCAACGCACCGCCATCTATTCTGTAGTTCACTTTGGCTGATGTTAGGGAATTGCTGCTACCGTTACGTATTACTACTTTTGGTGCAATGGCATTGTTACAATAATAAGGTCCAATACTTGGTTCTGTTACGCTAAATAACTGCACATCGTTGGTTACGGCCGCAACAGAAGGTGGTAAAATTTGTGCCCACCACAAGCCCCATTTTGATCCGGCGTTTGCAGTACTTGTACGGGTATCTGCAAAATGATTCATGGTCCACAGGCTGCCATCTACAGGGTCTAAAGCGCCTACCGAGTAATCTCCATATCGGTTACTGTTACCCGTGCCGGAAAAATAAGAGCCCAATCCGGCTTTGGCTACTACTTCATTATCTACCTGATTATTGCGAATGTTTACATTTCGAAAAACATAGGCTGAGCTTGGATAAATATTGTTTTGGAAAACGGCATAACCAATCAAAACATCTTCGTTTTTATTAACCACAAGCGATGGGAAAGAACGGTGCCTTGCACCCGTTGGATCATCTATCCTGCCCCGCTGTACCACACCACTTGCAGGATTTACCTGCCACCATTGTACAGCAGTATGTTCTACAGGCGAAGTAAGATAAATAGCATGTGCACACCACACGGAACCATTTACTTTATAAGCATTGTTGATTCTTGAATCATTTTGCCGAACCAATCTTGTATCGCCCAACTGCGGCGCTGTACCTGCACCAAAACCAGCCAATGGCATATTGTTCCAAACGCTGCCGCCCTGATAGTAGACAGCCTCATTTACATTCCAGCTTATATTCGGAAGCGTGCCTGTTATGGAAGAAATGCGAATAACAGATTGGCTGCCACTCCATTGCTGTGCCAGATACATCGGTGCATTTGCAGCTTCGGGCTCAACAGGAATTACCGGACAAGCGTTGCCGCCAATACCGCCTAATCCGCCATTTTCTCTGGCCAATATTCTTTGGGCATTAATACCTATTTCTACATCGGCACCGGCATACATGGCGGCTTTGTCAAAAACAAAAATCAGTGCCGCATCAAAATCGCCGGTATTGTTATTAAACATGTTAGAGGATGAAGTAATCCACTGCTGGTTATAACCCAACAGCGGATAATCATTGAACCGAAACCGATCAACAGGGTCGCTGGCAAAAGAATAGATTTTCCAGGTTCCCAAAGGATCCGAAGTGGCAGAAACAGCAATTTTGGTTGGGTTGTTTGCTGCATCATCTATACCTATAACACAGGCTATCCAGCGTTGCGAGTAGTGATCGTACTTAACATGCGGATCGGAATGGCTTGTGGCTCCTGTCGGGTCAAAAAAAGCATTCATGGTAACCCTTCTCAGCAAGGTTCCGGTTTTGGTCCTGAAATAGAAATAATCATTTACAAAAGACAACACATGGCTTGTGCCCACAGCGCCGCCACCATCTGGCGGTATTACTCCAAAGCCACCCTCCGGTGCTCCAAGAAAAGATACATTGGGCGTGGGTGTTGTTTCTATTTGTAGCGGTGTATTTGGGGTTGTTGGCAGTTCGTCAGCTGCCTGTTTAAAAACCTTTGCACCAACTGGTATTAGCCTGTCGGCTATCACTTGTTCTTTCTTAAACAGGTTTTCTTTAGCCTCGTTGTTTTGGGTAGCATTTTTATATTTGGCAGGTGGGTTCGCCTCTTGTTGTTGAGCCAGTTCAGTAACGTTTACAGAAACCGGACTTACTTTCTGGCCGAAAGACTGGTACGCAAATACAGTGAATCCCAATAATAGAACAGAAATTTTTCTTATGTTCATTTGTTTCGTTTACACTTTTTATTAAAACGGTAATTTACAATTTTCCGGTAATCGTTACCAGGGTTTTTTGTGTAATAAGTTATGTTACAATGGGATATTTTTTTCCATGACACAAGAAAAAAAACTGCAGCCCTGATACACATCCAATTAATTGTTTCAAAACATCACTTCTACAAAATTACATAACCCTAACTTCCACTACTAAAACAGCGTTGCCCATCGGTTAAAAAAGGCAACGTAATGCTTCAATATTTTACCATCCTAAAAACAGTATTTAAAGTATAGAATACCTTATTTTTATTTTTAACCTTCTAAAAAAACGATATGAACATTAAGCAGCGCCTCATTGTGATGAATTTTTTACAATTTTTTGTTTGGGGTGCCTG
>JAYUTQ010000605.1:0-5759 GCA_043755055.1 Chitinophagaceae bacterium
GGGTGCAAAGAAAGAACAGCATCAACAATGGACTGATTAGTAACCATATTCCGGCTTTCTATTTCCTTGTTGGCAATGGCATGAATCCACGGCTTGGCAGGGCTTTACAGCAAAAAAACATCTTTACTTTTGGTACAGATGCTATACCGGAATTAATAGATGCCGCTATTACAAAAGGTGGCTGTTATGCTGTGGCTACTTACCAACAAATCATCGATGGTTCCTATTTGCCACCAGAAAAATTTGAAGCCATTCTTTTCAATTTTTCTTTGTTTGGCAATGAAATGGTAGAACAACTTTTGCAAGCAATCCGCAATCTTCTTATGCCGGCAGGCCATCTGGTTATACAAACTTTACACCCACACACAGCCTGTGGCGATGCAGCTTACGAAGACGGATGGAGAGAAGGCAGTTGGACAGGATTTGCCGATACATTTTGCAATCCTGCCCCATGGTATTTTAGAACATTAGAAGGCTGGACAAAGCTGTTGCAAACCAGTGGCTTCCAGATAAAATGCATAAAAGAACCGATTCATCCAGGCACAAAAAAACCGGCATCACTAATAATGATTGCCGGTTTGTAAATACATCGTATTAAAAATAACTATACCAAAACACTTACCACGTTTTCTCTAAGTCCGGTTATTTTTCCAATAGGTTTTGCAAATGCCCCAAGTCCATTTTGGGTCAATAAAGCTTCCAGAGTTTCTGCGGCTTCCGGTGCCACAGCTATTAATAATCCGCCACTTGTTTGCGGGTCTGCCAGGATGGCTTTAGAAAAATCGGTTATGCCAGTTATTTTTTCGCCATAGCTATCCCAGTTACGTACTGTACCGCCGGGTATCGATTTTTGGTCTACGTACCATCGGATATCTTCTGTTATCAGCGGAACTTTTGCCAATTCAATTTCTGCCGAAAAGCCACTGCCTTCGGCCATTTCCAACAAATGTCCAAGCAATCCAAAACCTGTAACATCGGTCATGGCATGTACACCGGGCAAAGCTCCCAATGCGGTACCAATTTTATTCAGTTGCATCATTTGGTTGGCTGCCAATGTAGTATGTTCATTTTTTAAAATACCTTTTTTTTCTGCTGTGGTTAAAATACCTACGCCCAATGCTTTGGTCAGGTAAAGCAGGTCGCCTTCTTTAGCCGTGTTATTTTGTTTTACTTTATCTACATCCACCAGCCCGTTTACTGCCAACCCAAAAATAGGTTCCGGGCTATCTATACTGTGGCCGCCAGCCAGCGGAATACCCGCTTCAAGGCAAATACTGCGGCTACCTTCTATTACTTTTTGGGCCACTTCCGGCGGCAACACATTGATGGGCCAGCCCAAAATAGCAATGGCCAAAATAGGCCTGCCACCCATAGCATATACATCGCTGATGGCATTGGCACTTGCAATGCGGCCAAAGTTGTAGGGATCGTCTACTATCGGCATAAAAAAATCGGTGGTAGAAATAATGGCCGTGCCATTTCCTAAATCGTACACGGCCGCATCATCTTTACTATGGTTGCCCACAATTAATTTATCATTGTCGGGCATGGTAAAATTGCTTTGCAAAATCTGATCCAGCACTTTGGGTGCTATTTTACAACCGCAGCCTGCACCATGGCTATATTGAGTAAGCCTTACTGGCTCTGTATTTTTTTCCATAAGTGCAAATGTAGGTGTGGGGCTCTCCCCTATCCAAATTGTATAATCGTAGCCATTCAAAGTAAGGCACAAGGTTTAACCGTTCACATATTTCAGGTGTGTGCCACCTCTCAATTCGCTATTTTGCAAACTAAATTTCTTTTTTGCATGAAAAAATTACTGCTCTCTTTACTGGTGTGTGCTTCGCTATTAACACAAGCTCAAATGAACGATACGGTTACTTTAAAAAACCTGGCAACCGATGTACTTAAAAACGGAACTGCTTACGAAAACCTTCGGTATTTGTGCAAGCAAATAGGCCCACGCCTTAGCGGTAGCGCCAATGCACAAAAAGCTGTGGAAGCCACAGCCCGTATGCTTAGAGAGGCTGGCGCAGATACGGTGTATCTTCAACCCTGCATGGTGCCGCATTGGATAAGGGGTGATAAAGAACAGGCCACCATCCGATATAAAGGCGGCAAAAAAGCTTTGCACGTATGTGCATTAGGTGGCAGTATTGGTACACCCAAAAAAGGCATTACTGCAGAAGTGATAGAAGTGCAATCGTTTTACGAATTAGAAAAAATGAACATGGCTGATGTAAAGGGTAAAATTGTTTTTTTTAATTACCCTATGCAGCCCCAACTGGTAAATGGTGGCTACGGTGATGCAGTGCGTTACCGTGGTAATGGACCTGTAGCTGCGGCCAAAATGGGTGCAGTTGCTAGTATGGTTCGCAGTGTTACGTATGCATTAGACAATAACCCGCATACCGGATCTACCCGCTATGCAGATACGGTAACAAAAATTCCTGCCCTTGCATGTAGCACCATGGATGCTGAGTGGCTTAGCAACTTGCTAAAAACAGAAAAGAATGTAAAGCTGTTTGTAAAAATGAATTGCGAAACCCTGCCAGACGTAGAAAGTTTTAATGTAATAGGTGAAATACGTGGCAGCCAGAAGCCTGAAGAAATTATTACCTGTGGCGGCCACCTGGATAGCTGGGATTTGGCCGAAGGTGCCCATGACGACGGAACGGGTGTTACCCAAAGTATAGAAGTAATACGGGCCATTAAAGCATTAGGATTAAAACCCAGGCGTACCATCCGTGCTGTAATGTTTATGAACGAAGAAAACGGCACCCGTGGTGCCGCTAAATATGCAGAACTTGCAGCACTCAATAAAGAGCAGCATGTGTTTGCTATAGAAAGCGATGGCGGCGGCGCAGGCTGTGTGGCTATTGGTATAGATGGCAAGCCGGAACAACAAGCTAAGCTCCGAAACTGGTTGGCATTATTTAAACCATATGGTGTATTGGATATGCCGGATGGTGGCGGCGGTGCCGATATTAATCCGTTAAAAAAGTACGGCACTGTAATGAGCAGCATCAATGCCGGCGGACAACGTTATTTCGACCACCACCATGCAGCCAATGATGTATTTGAAGCTGTAAATAAAAGAGAACTGGAACTCGGCGCCATAGCCATGACAGGTATTGTTTGGCTGGTAAGTGAGTATGGGCTTTAGTTGATTGGTTAATTGGTTAATTGGTTGATTGGTTTATCGGTTGATTGGTTAATTTGTAAACTACTTGTCCTTATTTATATTCTTTCGGAGGTAGGTGATATAGCCGTTTAATAACTTGCCGGTTTGGTCAATCTGATTATTTAAAATACATCAGTTTCTCCTCATTAATGTATTTGCAATCAAAGGCGTCAATAAAATGGTTTAAGGTTTCGGATAAAGAACCTCTTGCAATGATGCAGAAATGTAGCTGATCTCTATAAGTATATCTGCCATGGCCTTCTGAAATAACTGCATTTATTCCTCTTGTACATTTAATAAGTTGGTCGGACAAGCGGAACTTTTCTTCTGCCGGAAATGTGTCAACTATTCCTTTCACTTCATTTTTTAAAATCCTTGCTTTTTTCCACACCTCTAGCTCTGTAAAACTTTGGTAACTGTTTTCTTCCATATCGTTTCATTTTAAAATAATACTAATGAACCAATCAACTAATGAACCAATCAACTAATCAACTAACCTCCTTAACGCAACTCCACTCCGCACTCCATTATGCTTTCCATTTTCCACAACTAGCTTTCCATTTACAATTACAAACTGAAAGCCGGTGGAGTATTGGTGCGGATTGTCGAATGTAGATAAATCGGCAACTGTTTTTTCGTCGAAAACAACAATATCGGCGGCCATACCGGCTTTAATGAGGCCCCTGTCTTGTAGCTGAAATTTTTGGGCTGGCAAAGAAGTCATTCTGCGGATGGCTTCTTCCAGGCTCAGCACTTTTTCTTCCCTTACATATTTAGCCAATACCCTAGCATTGGTACCATAACCACGTGGATGCGGCATCCCAACTTTGTAGGCCCTTATGCTGGCATCCGATGCAAACATATTAAATGGATAATTCATAATATGTTTTACATCCCATTCACTCATGCCGTGGAATACTGCACTGGCCCCACCCAGTTCCATCATATCGCAAATGGTTTCGCCTTCAGTTTTGGCATTGTGTTTTCGACCTTTTAGTAAATTGATGGCTTCAATGCTTTTTCCATTAAGCGTAGTGTCGGCTTTATAATACGCTACTACTGCGTAGCTAAAATGTTTTAGTTTACGTTTCTTCAAACTCTTCAGCATTTCGGCAATTACCTGTTTTCTAATAACAGGGTTTTGCAACCTTGCTTTAATAGAATCCTGGCCATCGGCCAGCACCCAATCCGGCAATAATGTGCTAAGCGAAGTGCTGCTAGCTGTGTACGGATATTGGTCGATGGTTACATCGATACCATCAAGCCGTGCCTGCTTTATCATTTCTAAAGTTTGTTCGCTACGTTTCCAGTTTTGCTGTCCGCTAACTTTAAAATGGCTGATTTCCACCGGCATGTTTGCTGCCTTACCAATGTTGAGTGCTTCGGCTATGGCCTGGGTTACACTGTCGCCTTCGTTACGCATGTGGGTGGCGTAAATGCCTTTGTATTTAGCCGCTACTTTGGCAAGCCGTACTATTTCGCTTGTTTGGCTGTACGTGCCGGGTATGTAAATAAGTCCGGTGGATAAACCCAGGGCACCATCCTTCATAGCTTTATCTACAATAGCTTCCATTTTTTGCAATTCTGCTTCGGTGGGTAGTCGGCTGGCTCGGCCCATTACGGCTTTGCGTACATCGTTATGGCCTATTAATACGCCCACATTAATAGAGGTTTTTAGGCTATCTATAAAATGCAAATAATTTGCAATGTTTGGATCTGAAGAACCGCAGTTGCCGGTGATACAGGTGGTAACACCATCAAGAATAAAATTATCGGCGGTGGGTGTTTGAGCTTCGTCGCCTTCGAGGTGGGTATGTACATCTATAAAGCCGGGAGCAATCATGAGGCCTTTAGCATCAATGATTTTAGCAGCGGTAACGCTGCCCAAATTACCTACGTTGATTATTTTTCCATTGCTAATGGCAACATCGCCATAGAACCAGTTGTTACCGGTACCATCTACTATTTTTCCATTGCGGATAATAATATCGACCCTTATTTGGGCTGTAGAAAAAACAGGAATCAATAAAAAAAGAAAAAGGTATTTCATGCGGATGATTTTAAAGTTGGCTATTGCCGAAATGGAAAATTATCGAATATCCGGCTAACAAGTTTTTTTATGCAAAATGCTGTTAGTTTTCTTTAGCAGAAAGGTTGCGGCGCTGCACCAGGGATAGTAGCGAAAAGCCCGCAGCCACGGCGCCTTTTGGTGCTATGAGTTTAAAGAAACCTATTGCGCCGGGGTGAGGACTTGTAGCGAATAGCCCGCCCGGGTGCCCAAATAAATATTCTTAATCTATTTTAGAAAGCAACTCTTGTGCCTGTTTGTACATATCACTATCGGCAGAAATGGTTTGCAAAACTTTTATGCATTCTGCAATTTTTTGTTGTTTCAATTGCGATAAAGCCCGGTACCATGTGGCCTGCGATGTGTAAGTAGAAGTTCCTTTTTCAACATTGACTAGATCTATTTCCGCCTCGGCATATTGACCGGTTTCAATTAGTGCAAAAGCCCGTGCCAACTGGTATTTGGGTTCGTTTGGGCTACTACTTAAATACAGCGTGAAGGTATTTA
>JAYUTQ010000606.1:0-2596 GCA_043755055.1 Chitinophagaceae bacterium
TCACCTACCCGAATAAAAAGAGGCGTCCTCATACTTTTGAGACCGCCTCTTTTTAATTTATCTATGGTTGAAAACCAACCAAAACCTAACCTCCCAATGCCTAATCCCCAATCAACCAATCCCTGATCTCCAATCCCTAATTATCAATCTCCTCAACACCTGGATATTTGCTTTTATCAAACACAAACATGTTATCAGCCAGATTGGTGTTGGTTTTAAGATTACTAATGCCATAAGTATATGTGTTGCCACTTGTTTCAAATACTTTAGTTGATATAATCATTTGCTTAGCCTGATCTACATACACCAATACTTTAGAGAAGTTCCTTCCTTTGGTAGTTGGTGTAAGCTCAATTTCTGCCAACTGTTTGCCGCCGATCTTTTTATTACCATTTAATTTATAGCTGAAATCTTTAGCGTAAAAATCGCTTAACAATTTTGCCGGGGTAATAGATTGGTTATTTGGATCTACTGCACTAATAGAAACCTCGTTAGCCGCTGGTTCATATTTCCATACTTTTTTTCCGTCGCTAAAAATCTGCATGCCTTTGTCCGTAATCTGGTATTTCTGCCCTTTGAGAAAAATATTGCCTGTTTTGTTACCAGCTTTTTTACCTGCTTTATTGGTAACAGTTAGGTTGTAAGTAGCCTGTACTGTTTTAAAAGATTTAAACTTGTTACTTACACCATCCAATATGGATTTGGCTTTTGGGTCGTTTTGAGCAAAAGATTGAAGTGTAACCAAAGCCAGTAAGGCAATGAGTGTTTTTTTCATGTTTTTGTTTTAATTTTTAAAAGATTGCAAAAGTACCGATAAGACGTTTTAGGAACCTAAAGATTTACGCTCTAATCAACCTTGTGCTAATATTAACACCCCCCCCACCTTTTAAGGATAGACAGGCAAATTTTAAGTAGCGCTCCTAAAGGGCAAAAAAAATGCCACAAACATTTATAAGTTGTGGCAGTTGTGTGGAGAACCTAACTAATTATTGTTTTTTCAATTTATTCTTAAATACTTTTTCAAACTTGTCTAGCTTGGGCTTAATTACCGCCCTGCAATAGCCATAGGTAGTATTATTGCTGTAAAAATTCTGGTGGTAATCTTCGGCTATATAATAGTTTTTAAAAGGCTCCACAGCTGTAACAATCGGATCGCTAAAGGCACCGCTTTTATCTAATTCAGCTCTGTATTTTTCAGCTTTCTGTTTTTGTTCCTCGTTGTGGTAAAATATCACACTTCTGTATTGTGGTCCAATATCGGCTCCCTGCTGATCTAAAGTGGTGGGGTCGTGTACTTTCCAAAACACTTCAAGCAATTCGTCGTAAGTAATCACTTTGGGATCGTATACTACTTCAATTACCTCGGCATGGCCGGTGTTTTTATCGCATACCTGTTCGTAGGTTGGGTTTTTAACATGGCCACCACTATAGCCGCTGCTGGCCTTTAGCACCCCTTCCAATTCCTGAAAAATAGCTTCTGTACACCAAAAGCATCCGGTGCCAAAAGTGGCCGTTTCTGTTTTCATTTTACTGTCTTCTTTTTTGTCTGCATACACTTTTGGGCTGGCCTGCCCGCAGGATGATAAGGTGATTATACTTAAAATGCCTGATAAAATGGTTGTTCGCATAAACTACATTTGAGAATTAAAAAACAAAGTACGGCTACAAATGGTTCATGAGTTTTCCAATCAAATAAGTTTAACAAAAGCTATCCGTTTTATGGTCGGCTTGCTGACGATTAGCCTTTTTTTTGCCTGTAAAAATGTAAAGCAGATGCATCAGTCCCAACATATACATGCATTCCGGCTAAAGCCGGGAGAAGATTTAAAACAATCTATTATTAAGTATGTGGCTGAAAATAAAATTACAGCCGGCTATGTAGTTACCTGTGTTGGCAGCCTTACCGATTATGAAATCAGGTTTGCCAATCAATCCGTTGGCACAAAAGGGAGTGGTCATTTCGAGATAGTTTCGTTAACTGGTGTATTGAGTACCGAAGGAAGCCATATACACATTAGCATAAGCGACAGTACCGGCAAAACCATTGGCGGCCACCTGCTTGATGGCTGTAAAGTGTACACCACAGCCGAAATAGTAATAGGCGAGGATAAAACAAAGGTTTTTACCAGAGAACTGGATACTACTTTTGGTTACAAAGAGCTTAAGGTGGAAAGCAAGCAGTAAGTGGAGAGTGGCAAAAGTTTATAAGCTTGTGTATACTGTTACCCTTTTTTTAAAGTATTAAAATAACATGTATACTACCAACGGACCTACCGGCAACTGACAACTGGCTTACCTGCAATTGGCAACTATTTTCTTTGCCCGGCTTTTAAAAGCCGCTGTTTCATACGCCCACCGGGCTTCAATAATCAGTTTTATTTCAGGCAAAATTTCAGGGTACAGTTTTGATAAATTTTCAAGCACGGCTAATGATGGTGCTTTTACGGCTACCGCTTCTTTAGGGTCTTCAATAAAATTGAAACAGCAGTTCATTACTTCACCTTGTAACGGTTTTGGTATTTCAATCTGCTGCAACAGCCGCATGGTATTGCGTTTTACAGCATTGTGAAGATTGGGTTTTACCATATTTTTTATA
>JAYUTQ010000607.1:0-5721 GCA_043755055.1 Chitinophagaceae bacterium
CCTGTAGCTTTCCTGTTACAGACAAATCATCCGGTATCTGTACTATTTTAAGCTCCGCACGGTGAATAATACGATTCGATACATTCTTCAAATCAGGAATGGTAATTTTTCCATACGAACCAGGAGTAGTATAGATATAAAGCAAACTATCACTCAGTTTATTACGCTCCATTTCTGAGATGGTTGTATTGCGTACAATGTTATTAGCATGTCCGGCATTGCCGTTATTGAATAATGACAAAGAAGTGGTATCAATTTTATTGATGCCATTCTTTTTTCTAACATAATACTCAATCCTTGTTGCGGTATCGGTCAGATTGATATATGCAAGGGCCCCAACCCCACCAACAGTAGCTTCTATTTTAAAACCCTTAAACAATCTTCTAAAAAGCGTATCCGATTTTAAAGCAGTATCTGTTACCGCCTTTAAAAGGTCTGCATCGTTTTTATTCAATACAATTCTTACCTGATTCACAACTTTATATTTTGTGGAATCCCTTCTAACAGATACTGAATCAGAAATATTTTTTAACCGTGGGTAAAATTTAGTTCCAAGTTCTGGACCGGTGGTAAATGTTTGGGCTATAGAATAGTTGGCTGGAAAATTACCAATGGTATCTGCCAGAATGCCTTTGGGATCTGTAACTTTAAAAACTCTAAATGTAATTGGTTGAGAACTGTCGCCGTAAAAGCCCCTGTAAGCCAGACTTAATACCACAGAATCAATAGCTATCAAGCTATCTTTCGGAAAAGCGCTGGGAAAAAAGTCCGGCTTCATTTCCATATAAATATCAGCTTTTGTAGAACCGAACAATGGATCGTTATTTATGCCGCCGACCGCATGAAGTTGATTTTTAGCCAGCCTTGTGCTATCTACAAAAGGGAAATTTCTGGTAGTAACATCTAAAAGTGTATCAAATGTGTTTACATTATCCACCACCGGTATCAGGTCGCTGCCTAAGCGGGTAGTATCTATTTTGGTACAAGCTGTTGCAAAAAACAAAACAGAAAGTACTATTACTAACGATCGAAGTGAAAACACCGGCAATTGTTTTAGTTGTTTAGTTAAAGCCCTAATATTTTAAAATCATCTTGCTCATGGTTTTTGTTCCTGCATAGTTGAAAAAAATATTGGGCGACAATATTAAAAATTTAGTCGGTGGCAAGTTCGTTATACAATTGCAAATAGGCTGTTAAATCACCATCTGAGGCTATATAAGGCAGCACTTTTTTGCCTTTTATTTTAGAAAATTCTTCGGTAAGTTTTTTATCTACTTTGGCTGCGCCAAACACAATGGCATCGGCATAGGTGGCTCCACCACGAAACAATCCTACATTATTAATATCGGCATAAGGAGCCAAATCTTTTTCTTTAACCAGTTCGCTGATGGTGGCTTTTTCCAGAAAATCTTTACCCAATTTTTCTTTAAAAGTGGTTTCGCCAATGGTAAATACAACTTTACTGTGGGCAAATACTGGCTCTCTTTTGTACACAGTTTTTAAATACATGGGTATCAATCCGGTCATCCAGCCACTGCAATGGATAATGTCTGGAGGCCAGCCGAATTTTTTTACTGTTTCCAAAGCGCCTTTGCAATAAAATATGGCACGGAGTGCATTGTCTTCGAACCATTTTTCGTTCTCATCTTCAAATACAAATTTGCGTCTGAAAAAATCGTCGTTATCTAAAAAATAAACCTGAAGCCTTGCATTAGGCAGCGAAGCCACTTTAATCTGTAACGGATAATCATCATTATCTACACTTACATTAATACCACTAAGGCGAACAACTTCGTGGAGTCTGTGCCTTCTTTCATTGATGGTTCCGAAACGTGGCATGATGCACCTAACCTCGAGGTTATTGTTGTTCGAAAGAATGGCTAATTTATTCACCGTCTCCGCAAACTCGGTCAACTCTAAGTACGGGCTCATTTCATTGGCGATGAATAAAATCCTTTTCTTTGTAATCATGGTTGTTATTTAATGTTTACCTTCTTTTAAAAAGGTTGGCAAAAGTAGCGAAAAGCAATCGTTCTACAACCTTTCAACGGATTCAATTCTCCACATATCTATTAACAGATGATCATTTTCAAAACCATTGCCCGTTTACAGCAATACATTGAAAACCAAAGAATAGCAGGAAATACCATAGGCTTTGTGCCCACAATGGGTGCTTTACACCATGGCCATCTGTCACTTATTAAGACTAGCAGGCAGCAGCATCCGGTTACGGTTTGCAGCATTTTTGTAAACCCAACCCAGTTTAACGACCCAACCGATTTTAATAAATATCCGGTTACGATTGAGCAAGATTGCCTGATGCTGGAACAGGAACAAACGGATATATTGTTTTTACCATCGGTACAGGAGATGTACCCTTATGGTAAAGCACTTAACAAAGAATATGATTTGGGAAAACTGGAAGCGATGCTGGACGGTGCTTACCGGCCGGGGCATTTTCAGGGCGTGTGCCAGGTGGTAGAAAG
Organism: Chitinophagaceae bacterium; assembly: GCA_043755055.1. Classification (GTDB taxonomy): domain Bacteria; phylum Bacteroidota; class Bacteroidia; order Chitinophagales; family Chitinophagaceae; genus JAZKFT01. Next base: position 2,487 of record JAYUTQ010000607.1, read on the forward strand.
GCTGCTGACCATTGTAAAACCAGATGAAATATTTATTGGCCAAAAGGATTTTCAGCAATGCATGATAATAAAAAAGTTGGTGGAAATAATGGGCGAACCCATTAAAGTGACCATCATCCATACCCTTAGGGAAGCGGATGGACTAGCTATGAGCAGCCGGAATATGCGGCTGGATAAAGTGGAACGACAAATTGCCCCCGGCATTTACCAACAGTTATCGGCGATTAAACAAAATTTAGCAAATACAGGCTTTGCCGAACTTAAAGCTGCTACAGCCAATAATTTATTAGATGCAGGTTTTACCAAAGTAGATTATGTAGAAATAGCTGATGCCGGCAGTCTGGAACCACTTCAATCATTTGACCCAAATAAAAAAACCGTGGCACTTGTGGCCGCATTTATAAATGAAATACGGCTGATAGACAATATGTTATTAAACTAAAGGGTTGGGATGCCCCCCGTCTCCTAAAGGGGTATTTGAGTTTGCCATCTTATTTAATTGCCAATAAAACAAAAAATGACAGGCCATTATTGACCTGTCATTTTTTATAAAATACTATTGCACCAGCACTTATTTAAAAGATGCAGCCACAGTAATTTTTGGCTCTTTGGCTACTTTACCAGCACCTATTGCAGGGCCGTTTACTTTGTAATCTTCAAGCTTTACAGAAAAATCTGAAGTAGTGATAATGTTACCGCCGCTTACTACAATTACTGCAGTGGTTTTTACTTTCTGTGTTTCACCATGTATCGTAAGGTCACCTTCTACATTAGCGTTATAAGTACCGTCTTTTTTAAAATTTACATCTTTAAGATTGGTGATATTTCCTTTAAAAGTTGCTGTTGAAAATTTTTCAGAATCCATCCAGGTAGCACCATTAAAATGATCCTGGATCATAGGATTGGTAAAGGCAAAATTCTTTACAATAGCCTCAAATGCGATGTTACCTTTTTTTGTGTCTAAGCTTGCAATGGCTGTTTTGTTATCTGCCTTTGGCAATTTGTCGATTGGCGTTGTAGCATCAAAAGAAATAATTGCAGACGTTGTAGTTTTCTTTTGTGCAAATGATGCACCGGCCGCAATTACAAGACCGATAAACAGGATTGACTTTTTCATGTAGTTTGTTGTTTTGTTTTTTGAGTGATTATTTTAAAAATTGAATGATTATTTATTGATGGCACATCGCTTAAATGTGATGTATTCTGTTTCGAGTATCTCACTAAAGGCCCCGCCGCTGCAGGAACCTTTAATTGAAACTTTATCACCCGCTTTCAATGTTTTTGCATCAGCAATGTGCTGCTGTTGAAATGCGAAAATGGCGTAAGAACCTGTTGCAGTATCTGTAAACTTGATATTAACAGTTGTATCGGCCACCTCGGTTTCCGAAACCACACCATTAACCACTATTATTTGTTCGGTGTACTTTTTATTAGCAAGTGCCTCGTTAGCCACAAACTCTTTTATCAATTCATCTGCACTTAGGGTGTAAGCGGCTTTTTGGTCGGCCGTATCTTCAAATGTTACCGTAAATACATACCAAATTACTGCGGCCGCCGCTAACAAGCCTATTAAACCACCAATTAATATCCTTTTGCCCCAGGGGCTTTTTTTCTTGTTTTCCAATGTTAGGTGTGTAATACGTTTTCGAAAAATCAAAAATACGATGTTTAAACATTGAAAATTCAATTGCCCAATATTTTTTATGTTAATTGAACTAAAAACATTTTGGCTACATGGTTTACTACAGGAAATACAGTTCCATTTTACTACATCACTTAATTTGCGCAGCCAAAAGCAACCTATGACAATAGAAGTATTAAAATCTAAAATCCACCGTTGTGTGATAACGGAGGCCAACCTAAATTATATAGGCAGCTGCACCATAGACGAAGACTTGATGGATGCTGCCGGATTAATAGCCAACGAAAAAATAACCATAGTAGATGTAAACAATGGCAACCGGCTGGAGACATATGTAATTAAAGGCGAAAGAAAAAGCGGCATCATTAGCCTCAACGGTGCTGCAGCCCGTTTGGTACAGCCCGGCGACATTGCTATCATTATGGGCTATGGCACCATGGATTTTGAAGAGGCCAAAACATTTGTGCCAAAAGTAATTTTCCCGAAAGAAGGCAATCGGTTGTAGTGGTTGGGGATCGGGGGTTAGGGATTGGTATTTGGGGGTTGGTATTTGGTATTTGGTATTTGATATTTTGTAAAAAAATCTTCTTTGATCTTTCTTAAAAACTTACCCCAATTTGTAAACCACTAAACCCTAATCCCTAATCCCCAATCCCCTAAACTCCCATAATTTATTTTCCCATTCTCCACTATTGAATTTAGATTGCATCCTATGCGTAAAAAGCTAATTTCTGCACTTCAATATGTAGTCTTCTTAGGGCTTGGTGTGTTTTTAATCTGGTGGCAGCTAAAAGGTATGACGCCTAAAGACAAGGACCTGTTTTTTGAATCGCTGCGCAATGCCAATTACTGGCTGATGCCGTTAATTGTAGTAATAGCTTTGTTAAGCCACCTCAGCCGTTGCCTCCGCTGGAAAATACTACTGGAACCAATGGGTTATAATCCACGGCTTAGCAATATGTTTTTTGCCACAATGGTTGGCTACCTTGCCAATAGTGCCGTACCCCGGTTGGGCGAAGTTTTAAAATGCACCATTCTTAGCCGTTATGAAAAACTGCCCGTGGACAAATTATTTGGCACCATCGTTATCGAACGCATTTTCGATTTGATCTCTTTTGTTGTTTTTATACTAATGACACTCACTATACAGTGGGGTGCTGTAAGTAGTTACTTTCAAAATAATACCGGCAGTATGGAAGGTTTTAATTGGGCCAAGCTGTTTATTATTTTAGGCATTGTTACGATTGTCATCCTGTTAATTGTATGGTTTTTTAAAAAATTTAGAGAAAATACCGTTGTTAAAAAGATAGCCCATTTTGCCGCAGGCATCAAAGAAGGGCTGCTCACAATCCGTACATTAAAAAGGAAAAAGGCTTTTTTAATGCACACTTTTTTTATATGGGCATTGTATCTATTGCAGGTTTATATCGGATTTAGTGCTATGCAGCACACATCGCATCTCGGTATTGGTCCGGCCTGTGCGGTGTTAGTGCTTGCTTCACTAGCTATGATTATTACGCCCGGTGGTATCGGGGCTTTTCCATTTGCCATTATGAAAGTACTGCAGCAATATTATACAGCAGCAGTACTTTC
>JAYUTQ010000608.1:0-2582 GCA_043755055.1 Chitinophagaceae bacterium
CGTAGCCATTTGCTGCTTTGCAATATGAAGCGGATAAAAAAGCAGGTTGGTAATAGGCACAGCAAATACATGCCTTAGTTCTGTAGTTACCGAAAACGAATCTTCATTTCTGGTACAATTTATCAGGTAAGTATTTTCTGAGAGGGTTTGTTGCACTGCCATTTTGTGAAATATTCCAGCACAAAGAATAAAAAAATTGCCACAAATTATATACCCAACACAAGGTATTTGTTACAACTATGCTTCTGTGGCCACCCACGACAATACCAATGCTTCGAAAAACCGGAAAGAAAGCCGCAAATCAACAAACTCATTTTTTGCAAAAACAGCTTCGATAGTACCAGTTTCGCCATCGGCAGAAAAACGATTTAAAAACATGTGATTTTTAAAATCCATTTCGCCCCGGCCATACCATTTAAAAATAGATTCTTTGGCACTCCAGGCCAGCGTTAGCCTTTTTACGGTGTCAGCTTCAGTCAGGTTTTCAAGATTTATACCTGCATCTTTTACTGATAAATATTTGTGTTGAATTTTTCGGATTCGTTCTACCGGCACTTCTATATCTAAGCCCACACGGTGCGTGGTGCTTACAATAGCCGCCGCATAATCGCCACAATGCGATATGGAAAAATGATGGCTTTCGTTAGGCAGATAAGGCTTTCGGGTATCGGCAATTTGTATAAGATGAATTGGGAAATAAGGAAATAAATATTGCAACAAATAACGACCAGCCAGGTGCTGCAACCGCTTATGCGGATGTGTTATATGCCTGCTGATGGGTACTTTTTCAAGAAAAAAATCCTCGGCCTCGGCTATATGCCAAATGGCTAGCCGGGTGGTTTGGTTGATGTTATGTGAATAAAATAAGGGCAACTAAAAGACAGTATTTAAAATGCTACGGCAAATTTGTATTTCTTTGACCATATTTAGAACTTAGATTGTAGTATTTAGTAAAAAGATTAGAGACAAAAGATTTGTGATTGAGGATTTCATTGGCATTCATTGTTAAACCACAAACACAAATCGTAATTCACAAATCACAAATCGTAAATCGAAATGATTTTATCGGACACAAGGATATTAGAAGAAATAGCAAAAGGGAGCATTAAAATAATACCTTACGACCGCCATTGCCTTGGCAGTAATAGCTACGATGTGCATCTTGGCGCCACATTGGCCACATATAAAGACCACATTATTGATGCAAAAAAGCACAACCTGATTGAGAGTTTTGAAATACCAGAAGAAGGCTTTGTGCTGTACCCGCATGTGTTTTACCTCGGCGTAACACAAGAGTATACCGAAACACATGCCCATGTTCCTTTTTTAGAAGGCAAATCCTCCACAGGCCGCCTTGGCATTGATATACACGCTACGGCCGGCAAAGGCGATGTAGGCTTTTGCGGCAACTGGACACTTGAGATCTCGGTAAAACAGCCAGTAAAAATTTACAAAGGAATGCCTATCGGCCAGCTTATTTATTTTCCTGTAGACGGCGAAATAGAAATAAAATATAACGAAAAGAAAGACGCCAAATACAGCGGCCAACATAACAAACCGGTGGAAAGCATGATGTGGAAGAATAAGTTTTAACTAACTGCACATTTATTGCCCAATCAATCTTGCCTTGGCTTTTTGGTATTCTTCTTCGCTTAAAATACCTTTTTGGCGCAGCTCAAATAACTTTTCCAGTTCGGAGGCTATCTGATTATTTAGCGGCGATGGCTGTGGAGCAGTTTGCTGCGGCGGCGGAGCAATATATGTTGTAGACGGAGTAGCAAATGGCTGTTGCACCGGCTGCATTTGCTGCACAATATCCTTTACATGCATACTCATTTGCACATTTTTGTAATTGGCCTGGGCATTGGTAATGGTATCTTTTAGCAGCCTTGGTTTGTCTACATTGTTGTAAACAGTTTCGCCAATTGTAGCTGCTGTTTGTATTTCTACCTGGCCAAAACTCAATATCCTGCCCCAAATATTTTGTGAGTACGAAACGTTGTTAATCTTATCCAACGGGCTTTCTCTTGAATTGATATTGATCACACCAAATTCATCAATCACCCTAAAATTGGTAACGACCCAAATATTGTGTTTCCACTCCAGATATTTCCACCCAAAATAAGCTGCAGCACACAAAAAAATAATGACTCCCCAGGTAAAGTTTAGCAGCCATGCCCAAATGATGATGGATGCCAATACAATGAGCATGGGCACCATCAGCATTACCCAACTTGTGTAAGTAGTCAATAAAACTTTCTCATTTTGTTGAAGTGGCGTACGCATAATAATCTATCGTTTGGTTCTGATTTTGGATTTTTTTTACCATCATTTAATCGCTGATGGAAACTAAAATATTTCTGTCGTTTTATTGCAGTATCATTTTATTACACGAATACTATCTGCTAAAACCCTTGCTGTATCTACGTTTGCAGGAATACTATCTATCAGCGGCATCTCAATTAACCGCTTTGGTATTTCGTTGGTTTCCGCAAGCAGGCTACCGCCTGGGGTTACTTCTAACTTATAGAAGGTGCCTAACTTTAAAGCCATATTTTCTTTTTGGTGCCCTGCGGGGAAAT
>JAYUTQ010000609.1:0-5709 GCA_043755055.1 Chitinophagaceae bacterium
ACACTTCGATTTTGTGCCCGTTCAACGGGTGTGTGACAAACAGCCCGGTGGGCATACCCGCCTTTTCGCGCGCAGCCAGCTCGGCCTCGGTGGTACCGCAAAAATATAACATTACAGGATCCTCGTTTTTATAATAACGGGGATGTTTTGTTTTTACTACTACCCAATTCCCAATCACTAATCCCTACTCCCCCCCCAACTTATTTTTCCCTCCCATCGTTAAACGCTTTAATTTCATGGCTAAAGAAACCATACTGCCATGGCCACCACTAAAAAAGAAGCCGGTAATAAGCAAACAACAAAAACAGCTGCCGGTAAAGTTGATACACCAGTAAAACTACCCACCATTAAAAACACGCCCAAAGCCACTCCCCGATACGAGGACATCCACTTTGTGGACAGTACCAAACTAGTTTGGAACTACTCTTTGTTTTCTGATGAAGACATTATCAACTTTAAGCAAGGCACCCTGTACAATGCCTATAATTTAATGGGTTCTCACAAGGTTACTGTATTGGAACAGCAAGGCTATTATTTTGCCGTATGGGCTCCAAATGCCACTTCTGTTTCGGTCATTGGCCATTTTAATAGCTGGAAACCTCACGAATTCGAACTCTTTCCCAGACTGGATAAAAGCGGCATCTGGGAAGGTTTTATGCCCGGCATACAACCCGGCGAAGCATATAAATACCATATTATAGGCTTTGGTGGCATGGCTTTGGATAAAGGCGACCCTTACAGTAATTATTGGGAAAAAAGACCCAACACGGCTTCTATTACCTGGCAGTTAAACTACGATTGGCAGGACGATGAATGGATGGGCGTAAGAAAAAAACACAATGCATTGGATGCCCCTTGGACTGTGTACGAAGTGCACCTGGCAAGCTGGATTCGCCCCGATAAAAACGACGAAGAAACCTACAACTCCTACGCAGAAATTACCGAAAAGCTGGTGCCGTATGTGCAGCAAATGGGTTTTACCCACATAGAACTGATGCCCGTTATGGAACATCCTTTCGATGGTAGCTGGGGCTATCAGGGCACAGGCTTTTTTGCGCCAACTTCCCGGTTTGGTACGCCGCAGGATTTTATGGGCATGGTAGATGCTTTTCATCAGGCAGGTATTGGGGTGATACTCGATTGGGTGCCATCCCATTTTCCGTACGATATGCACGGCCTGTTTATGTTCGATGGTACCCATACCTACGAATATGCCGATATGCGTAAAGGCTACCACCCCGATTGGAACAGCTATATTTTTAACTACAGCCGCAGTGAGGTAAAGAGTTTTTTGATTAGTTGTGCCCGGTATTGGTTTGATAAATACCATATAGATGGCATACGGGTAGATGCGGTAAGCAGTATGCTTAAACTTAACTACAGCCGCACCGAAGGACAATGGGAACCCAACGAACATGGCGGTGATGGCAACCTGGAAGCCATTGCTTTCATCAAAGAATTAAACGAAACGATTTTCAGGGATTTTCCCGACGTGCAAACAATAGCCGAAGAAGCTACCGACTGGCCGGGCGTTACCAACCCAACCTTTGCCGATGGCCTTGGCTTTGGCATGAAATGGATGATGGGCTGGATGCACGACACCCTAAAGTACTTTAAACAAGACCCATTGTTCCGCCAGTTTCAGCAAGACCAGCTTTCGTTTAGCATGGTATATTATGGCGACGAAAATTTTATGCTGCCCCTAAGCCACGATGAAGTGGTGCATGGCAAAAGCCCGATGCTGTACAAAATGCCCGGCGACGAATGGCAAAAATTTGCCAACCTCCGCCTTATGTACAGTTATATGATGACACACCCCGGAGGCAAACTCCTTTTTATGGGCAACGAATTTGGCGCCACAGAGGAGTGGAATTACAAAAGCGAACTGCAATGGGAACTGCTGCAATTCGATCCGCACCGGAAGCTAAAAGACTGCGTAAGCACCCTGCTGCACCTGATGAAAAACGAACCTGCCATGTACGAAAAACAGTTTGATGCCAGCGGTTTTGAGTGGGTGGAAATGAACAAGCGAACCGAATGCATTATCGCCTACCGCCGCAACGGCAACAAGGCACAGGACGATCTTTTGGTTGTTCTTAACATGACGCCGGTTGTTCGGCACGATGTTAGTATTTATGCCAATGGAAAGAAAAACTGGAAGGAAATATTCAATAGCGACAACAAAGATTTTCACGGAACCGGCGATGTGTACAATCCCGACATCAAAACAACGTTGGTAGATAAAGAAACAAAACGGTACGAAATAAAGCTAAACCTGCCGGCAATGAGTGCGGTGATTTTGAAATAGTAATTGATTTTAAAAGTTCTGTTTTAGCCAAACAGCATCCAGTCCTTGCGAGGAAGGTTCTTGCCTGACGAAGCAATCTCCAGGGTTTGTTTCTGTAAAAACTTGAAAAACGACTCCTTGAGATTGCTTCGGGCAGGAACCCTCGCAAGGACTTGCTAAACTTTCATTTTGTTGCGGTATACTCACCGACCACAAAACAAATCCACACCCAATCCAATATATCAAACATAAAAACATGCGATGAAGATTTGTGCAGCAACAATAGTATTCCTTTTAAGCTTTACCTACACCTTCGCTTTTGGCAAAGCCGACAGCAGTAATTTTTATTATGCCAAAGCCAAATCTTTTCAGGAAGAAAGAAGGTGGAACGATGCCGAAAATCATTACCTCAAAGCCATTCGTTTCAACCCTAATAATTTTGAAATACAACAGGCTTTAGCTAATTACTACATGGAGCTTCGCAAATACAAGGAAGCGAAGCCTGTATTCGAAAAAATGCACCAACTAAGGCCTTCCGATACGACAGCGTTAACTCAGTTGGCCACTCTTTCCTACAACCTTAAAAAATTTCCCGAAACTGCTATTCATCTTACCGAACTCAGTAAATATTCCCCGTCGGAATTTACAGATATGCGTTTGGCTAAAACCTTTTTGGAAACAGAAGATTATGGCAAAGCCATTGTAGCATTTGAATCTGTACTAAAACGGAACCCTGCAAACGGCGAAGCCGCTTACGAATTGGCAAGGTGTTATGTAGAAAGTAACAATTATAAAAAAGCCATGCCACTATATCAGCAGGCTATAAATAACAGCCCTTCCAAATACATGTACGTGTACGAGTTGGCCATGATTTATTTTGGTTTCGGAGATTATACCAATGCCATTGCCGGTTTTGAAAAGGCGGCATCGCTTGGTATGCCTAAAGATTTAGCTTACATGGAAAACCTTGGTATGGCCCAAATAAATACCAAAGAATTTAAAACAGGTATTGCCACCCTTGAAGCTTTATTGCTAAAAAAGCCCAACGATCCCGATGTAACTTACCTGATAGCACAGGCATGGTACAAAAATGAGAAATACGAAAAGGCCCGTGAAATGTGGGAAAAAGTAGTAGCCATAGACGAAACAAATTACCGTGCCTTATACATGATAGGCATGACCTGGCAGAAAGCCGGTAAAATAGCAAAGGGCCGGGAAATCTGCGACAGAGCAATTTTCCTCGACCCTTCACTTGCCAAAATGAAACAAGAGAAATTTAGTTTCTAAAAAAGGTTTAGTACGGTTTTAGCAGCAACCTCCACCATCGTAAAACCAGGTAGAAGGTGAAATGAAGATATCGGCTCTTTCCAGTGCTGCCAGGTTTCCGCCGGTTTTATCGCATACTGCCAAAGGCTGATTGGGCATTAATACATGGCCTTTATCATCATCAAAGCAATCTTCATCACCAAAATAAATAGCCGTTTTACCGGTAAAAACACATGGGCCATCGGCTGGCATCGGGTCTTTTATGGCGCATACTTCCACACTTTCTATATAGAGTAATTCTGTAGTAGCGTAATGCTTAGGATCAAGGATGCGGTAAGGGCGTTTTGCACGTATTTCTATGGTGCCAAAGCCGGTATCGGTAAGCATTTTTACATATTCTGCAAGGGTAATGGAGCCACTAAGGCACAATGCCCTAAGCCTTTCATCGTTACGCAGTTCGGCGTTAATTTCCTGTTCGCAAATAGGGTCGCTCATTACGAGACGGCCACGGGGCTTTAGTACCCGGTACATTTCTGCAAGTGCCAGTTTTAATTCATCTTGTTTAAAAATATTAAACAGGCAGTTTTGCGCAGCCACATCTATGCTGTTATCTGCTACCGGCAGGTTAAGTGCATCACCTTTTCTCAGTTCTACAAAGTCTTTTTTAAACCATGGGTTTAAGGCTTCTGCTTCGGTAAAATTATTGGCACAGGCTGTAAGCATTTCGTCTACCACATCTATACCCACTACGCCAGTTGGCTTACGGCTAAAATAGCTAAACTGTAATAGCTCCATACCGCCGCCTACACCTACATATAATATGGTTGGGTTATTTATTAAATCTCTTGGATGCACTGTGCTACCACAGCCGTAATTCATTTGTTGCATGATAACGGGTATATCCAAACCGGGTAATTGCCAGATTGGCGTTGTAGTACAACACAAGCCTACCTGTGGATTTTCAGCTGCTTCTTTGTACACATTTATGGTAGTTTCTAAATAACTCATTGGTGCTTTTTTCTTTTAGTTTGATTTTAAGTTTGATTGATATTGTTGCCAATCTTCGGCAGTGTCTATATCTGATAATTGTGGCAATAAAAAAAGGCTGAGGTTCTTGTTATGAATGGATTTTAGAGTAGCAGGTAATACTTCATTGGTACTCCAGTTTTTATTTTCAAATATGCCAAGTATCGGTTGGCTCATTCCCAGCAGGTAATAGCCGCCATCAAGCGAAGGACCTATTACTGCATCGTGGTGTTGTAGTTGCTCAAAAGCTGCCCGTAATATATAGCCGGTAAGTTCTATGCAATCGCTGCCAATGATGCAAATTTGTTGATATCCGTCATCGAACAATTGGCTGAAAGCGTTTGCCATCCTGCTTCCCAGATCATCGCCATGTTGTAATTGTTTTACATAACTATCATTTTCCCACAGGTCGTTTTCATTAATGTAATCAGCGAAAAAAATAAATTTTTGATAGGGTAGGGATTGGGTAATATCATGGGTGTGTTGTAACAATTGCTTATAAATTTCCAAAGCATTTTCGTTGCCAAGCGTTGCGGCTAGCCGTGTTTTTACCTTACCCAAAACCGGATTTCTAACAAATATGATCAGGGCATTTCGCAAATTAAAATTGTATTTTTTTTACAGAAGAAATGTAGATGGTGAAGAAATATTATATTGACAAATGACCCCATTGACCTAATGGCCATTGACCCAATTATTTATGCCACCGCCCCGCCACAACTACTTCCTGCACCTGCGGTACAGCCGTAGCAGTGTTGGTTAAGTACAATGTCACGGTTGTTAATGGCATTTATATTAAACTGCGAAAGATGGGTAGAAGTGCTACAACTTACTTTGAGTTCCAGCATCTGATTAAAATCGCAATCGTATAAAAAACCATCCCATCCTACAGATAACGTATTACGACACATTACACTTTGTGCAGCAGCAGGATTAAATGCAGCAATCAGTTTTTCCATGTATTTTTCATAGTTTCCACTCACCAATAAATAATCCAGATAGCGGCTAATAGGCATATTGGTGATGGCGAAAAGATTATTGAACTGAATATTGAAATCCCGTTTGAGGGCTTCTTTATATTCCGCCTGTAAAGTGGACTGCGAAGGTGGTAAAAATGCACCGGCAGGATT
>JAYUTQ010000610.1:0-2578 GCA_043755055.1 Chitinophagaceae bacterium
CGGGGTTATTTAATGCCGAAGGCATGATATTAATGTAGGTATATAGCAAGCACAAGTACCAAAATCCCGAAGGGATGATAAATGCATTGGACTTACCAAAATTGTCATTCTGAGTAGGCCTGCTAATTTTTTTACAAACCCGAAGACTTTGATTTTGTAAAAAGGGGTAGCAGAATGACGGTTGCCATACCCGAAAGAACGCCGATTACAGCACCGCAAAGCACATCTGCCAGAAAATGATTACCCAAATATATTCGTGAATAACCAACGCCCACAGCCAGTATAAACCATAGCGTATTCCATTTACTGTGGGGATTTATGAAAACCAACACACTGAACAATGCAAAAGCCGAAGCGGTGTGCCCACTTGGGAAACTGGCCATGCTCTTCATTAAAGTAACGCCGGGTATTTCGTGAAACGATTGACCCAATTCTCTAAAAAAAACCGCAGGCCTTGGCGACGGAAAAAACTGCTTGATAACCTGCGATAATAGCCCCGACAAGGCATAAGAAACAATGATAGCAATGCCCGGCCACTTGTATTTTCGGATAAAAGCCACCACTGCCAATAATAAAATAAAAATACCATCACCCAAATATGTGTAGCAGGTAAAAAAGACATCTAATGCCTTACTGTGATATGGAACAAGGCCTAAATAGCCTTCGGCTTTGGAATGATGTAACACGTAAAACAACGCCGCACCACATAGTAGCAACATAGCTATCCAAATATGGATGGTTTGCCTTAAAGATGATTTGAATGAGGGCATGATGAAAGCGTAAAAATACCGGTTAGCGTGTTATTAGCACAAAATATTGAAAGATGTAAACTTGTTTTAACCACATAAAGTAGCACTGACTGTCATTATTACAAGATATACAACCTAAAACCACAAAAAATTACACATGAATATGCGATAGGGGCTAATAGGTGTGGAATGTACTTTGCACTCATTAAATTAACAATCGCAAAACAGTGCCCGGTGGAAAAGTTTAGTAATTAAGCGGCCACACCAAAAAGCATCATTGCATTGTGCCATTTTGAAAATAAAATAATTAAAAAAAAGCTACCATGATCTCTAAACACCTTACAAGCATTGCCATTGCTGCCATTGTGTTGCTGGCCGCCTGCGGCAAAAAAGCCCCATCGTACACCCGGTTTATCCCTAAAAACGCAAGTAATGTTATTAGCATTGATGTTAAAAGCATGCTTACAAAGCTGAACAGCGATTCGCTTACTGTGGAAAACATGATGGTGATTATGCAAGACACTGCACACCCGGACGATTACACTAAAGCCATCAATCTCTATAAAGAACTTAAAGATGCAGGCATAGATTGGGAGAACAAACTGTACATTTCTGCATCGTCGCTTGAAGTGATGAACGCTGGCAAAAGCCCCGATGTACAGGTAGTTGCCGGTATGAAAGATGCAGCCAGGCTGGAAGCATTTTTGAAAAAACAACCCGAAATGACGGAAATTTTAAAAGGTGAAGGTTTTTCTTACAGCATAAAAGGACCCATAACTTTTGGTTGGAATAGTGAAGCCATCATGATTTTAATGGGTGGCAACAAAATTGACTATAACGATTATATGCCCGAAGATAGCAATACGTTAAGCCTTCCTAAATCTGAAAGCATTGACACCAGTGCAGTGGAAAAACTGACAAAATATTTTAAGCTTACCAAAAAAGAAAGCATTTTAAGTGTAGATGGCTTTAACGATTTGCAAGGCAAAAAAGTGGATATAGCCATTTTTAACCAGGCCGATCTTGAAGGTGTTAGTGCGATGGCATTTGCATTTTTACCTAAACTAAAAGAATTGATAGAAGGTGTGTACAGCGCCACCACCATTAATTTTGAAGATGGAAAAGCAGTAGTAGAAAGCAAAGGTTTTGTAGGTGAAAAAATGGGTGCTTTGTTGAAAAAGTATGCAGGCCCCGAAGTGGATTTAGGGATGATAGAAAACTATCCTTCGCAAAATGTAAATGGTGTGGTAGCATTTAGTTTTAAACCAGAATTAATGCCAGCCATTATACGTGAAACCGGCCTTGATGCCTTGCTGGGATTGGGTTTGGCACAAACAGGTATGGGTCTGGATGATTTTGCAAAAGTATTTAAAGGTGATTTTGCAGTTGTGTTTAGCGACTTTGCCATGGAGAAAAAAGATATGGGAAAAGATGCTGAAATGATCAGCAGCGAAATGCCAACTGCCAAGCTGATTTTTGCAGCCAAAATTGGCGACAAAGCCGCATTTGAAAAACTGGTAAACTTTGGTGTAAAATCAGGATCGATCATTCGCAGCGGCACCATGCTAATACCGGCCGATAATGGCGTACCGGCTGCTCAAATGCCCTTTGCGATCAGCACCGCAAACAATATGCTAACTATTGCGTCAGATTCTGCCACATTGGTTGCTTTCCAAAATAAATCTCAAAAAATTGGTTTGGCAGATGATGTAAAAAGCAAGTTGAAAGGAAATGCCGTAGCTGCGTTTTTAGATGTAGAAAAATTATTAAATGGCATCAATGATAATACGTTCGACAGCACTGATGTGGCTGCAAAGAATATTTTGTTA
>JAYUTQ010000611.1:0-2575 GCA_043755055.1 Chitinophagaceae bacterium
AAAGTAAACCTCATCAACGATGGCCCCATAACCATAATAATAGATAGTAAAAACAAGGAATAACCATGACTGATATTACCATTAATGAAGCCCAACAACAAGTAGACCAATGGATAAAAACAGTGGGCGTCCGGTATTTTAACGAACTCACCAACCTTGGTATTTTAATGGAAGAAACAGGCGAATTATCGAGGTTAATGGTGCGGATCTACGGTGAGCAATCGTTCAAGGCCTCTGAAAGCCACCTCAATTTGGAGCAGGGGAGAAGTAGTATTCTTGGCGATGAAATGGCTGATGTACTTTGGGTGCTGCTATGCCTTGCCAACCAAACCGGCGTAAACCTAACAGAAGCCTTACAAAAGAATTTTGAAAAGAAACATATACGGGACGCAACAAGGCATTTGGAAAACGAAAAGTTGAAATAAGGTAGAAGAGTTTGCCGCTCTTACAATTATTTTTTTTCTATTTATTCTACAGTACGGCAAGCAACTTTTCTATTTTAATTTCATAACCACATTTAAAATGCCCTTCGGGGCATTTTTTGTGGCCATGGAGGCCGCAGGGGCGACAGGAGAGGGGATGGGTTATCTCCACTATTTGCCCTTTGGTGCCACTTGGGCCGAAGCCAAAACCCGGTACCGTACTGCAATAGATGGCTGTTACAGGTGCATCCATGGCAGCGGCAATGTGCATGGGTGCTGAATCGTTTACATAGTTCATTACAGCATTCTGCATCAAAGCAGCCGACTGTAACAATGATAATTTGCCACAGAGATTTTCGGTTTTTCCCATTCCGCTTGCCGTAGTAATTTCATTGCAAAGAGCTTCGTCGGCCGGTGCTCCGAGTAGGTAAATGGTAAACCGGTTGTTGAGTGCTTTTACTAATTCCACCCATTTTTCTTTTGGGTATTGCTTGGTAAACCATACACTAGCCGGCGCCATGGTGATATAAGATTCGGCTTTTAATGAGGCTACTTTTTCAAAATCATTTGCCGATGGATACAGCTTTGGCAACTGGGCCGAAGCATCTGTAAAAGCTTCAATACACATGAGGTTGCGGCTCACTTCATGTAGTATCGGCTCACCGGCGGTGGCTATATGGTGGGTTATTTTTTTGGTAAAAAGAAAAGACAATGGATTTTTATTGAACCCAACAGAAACTTTGCCGCCGGCAAATGCAGTAATAATACCAGATGTGGCAAACCGTTGCAGGTTAATTACATAATCGTATTTCGTTTTGCGGAACCGCTGAATCAGCTTCAGCACATTTTTCCACTTGCCATTTTTCTTATCCCAAATAATTATTTCCCTGATAATGGGATGGTCTTTCAGCAACGCCTCATTGCCTTTCCGCAGTAAAAAATCGATGGCTGCATCTGGAAAAAAACGATGTAGTTTCTCCACCACCGGTGTGGCCAAAACCACATCGCCGAGAAAGGCTGTTTGAATAATGAGTATCTGCATGAAGGGGTGAAAGTAAAAAAACTGACAATGTGAAAACAAACAGCCGCTCTTTTTTATTTTAATCCTTTGCAAGTCTTTATTTTTAGAAAAATTCTACCCAAATGCCATTAAGCTGGAATGAGATAAAAACAAGAGCCACCGCTTTTAGTAAAGAATGGGAAAACACAGAAAGGGAAGAAGCAGAAGCAAAAGAATTTTTAGTAGAATTTCTCAATGTGTTTGGTATCACCAGAAGAAGGGTGGCCACTTTTGAACATAAGGTTAAGAAACTGAATACTGCGGATGGATATATAGACCTGCTTTGGAAAGGAATGATTTTAGTAGAAATGAAAAGCAGGGGTAAAAACCTTGATGATGCATACAAGCAAGCCAAACAATATTGCCATGGCCTAAATGAATATGAACTTCCAAAATTGATAATGGTTTGCGATTTTCACCACTTTCAGGTGTATGATGAAAATGGTAATCAAACCAATTTTACCTTACCAGAATTATTAAAACATGCACAGCTATTCGCACCCATTGCAGGTTATGAAAAAAGAACTTATAAAGAACAGGACCCCGTAAATATTAAAGCAGCCGAATTAATGGGTAAGCTGCACGATAAATTAAAAGCGATTGGGTATGATGGCCACCAACTGGAACTTTATTTAGTTCGTTTATTATTTTGCCTGTTTGCAGATGATACCAGCATTTTTGATAGGGGTATATTTCAGGATTATATTGAACTCAAAACAAATCAAGATGGCAGCGACTTAGCAGCCCATATTTCCCAGATATTCCAAATACTGAATACACATGAAGACAAGCGGTTAAAGAATATAGATGAGGCTTTAAACGTCTTTCCGTATGTAAACGGTAAGTTGTTTGAAGAAGCTTTGCCCATGGCAAGCTATGACAGCGAAATGAGAAATATTTTACTGCAAAGCTGTTGGCTGGATTGGGGTAAAATATCACCTGCCATTTTTGGTTCGTTGTTTCAAAGTGTAATGGATGAAAAGGCACGGCGGAATCTTGGTGCACATTACACTAGTGAAAAGAATATCTTGAAACTTATTAAACCGCTATTCTTAGACGATTTAACGGATGAATACAACAGTATTAAAAATGA
>JAYUTQ010000612.1:0-2573 GCA_043755055.1 Chitinophagaceae bacterium
TTTGGTTCGTGGGGACACGAACCACGGCAGCAGAGTAGCAGAGAAACGCAGAGAAGTTGTTTAAGAAGTTGAAATTGATAGAAATATTTCTCTGCGAAACTCATTTTCTCTGTGACGCTGCGGTAAAAATTACTTTAAGTTTCGTTAAGCTGTAAACTCACTTATTGCTATCATAAATTTCCAGTAAAATCGGCTTCGCCGATGCATCAAAATAACTTCTGATGGTCTGTAAAAAGGCAGGCGAAATAGTGGGGCATCCCCAGCTTTGGCAAATGGCATCTGTGGTTTCATCATCGGGTACGCAGCTATGGCTGTGCAATACCACTGCCCGGGCAAAAGCATTGTTGTTACTGGTATCCAGGCCTTGCAGCTTGTAAGCAAGGCCAAAAGTGCCCTGGTAACGAACCCCAATTTTATACCTTCCCAGCGATGAACAAAGGCTGCCTGTTACATTGGAATAGGTACGCTCTCCGGGTTGTAAAACCGTAGGGCTGCTGCCATGTGTTACCAGCCCGGCATGGAGAATTTTTTCATCGCTTAATCGAACCATAAAAAATCTTTTGGCACCGCTGTGGAGGCCTAAATCTATAAGCATGGCATACTTTGTAGCATAGCCATTAGCCGCCGCATATTTTTTTAGTTTTTGTAAATAGGTTTTAAAAATGGAACTGTCTGGCCTTAAAACTCCATCGCTGCCATTTTTTTCAGCAACAGCAATTATGGTTGCCGGATTTTTAGTAGCCGGCGGAATGCCTGAACTTGTTTGGCAGGCTGTTATTAAAGCAGCTATTGCAATTAATGCATTTGTTTTAAAGGAGGCGGTCATGTAAAATAGGGTTACGATTAATAACGATTCAAGCAAGCTATTATTTCCATAAATGGTTTGCCAATCAATTTTTTTTATTGGATTTGGCATTCTTACCCATATTGGCTTAATTACTGAAAATCAAGTGGATTACAATCCCGAAGGGCAATGTCATTAAGTTCAATGTTGAGTATTTGCTGCACCGCCATTGAGATTAATGACATTGCTCAACGGGTTTGCATGTCTTTAGAAAATACACAAATTCCAGGTTCGACCCCGATGGGGTCGTATGTGGAGTAATCGTAATTAATAGCTACAAACATTTCACCCCGCTGGGGTGATAACCAAGGTAATAAACACTTTGTATACAAAACCACTATTGTCCGACTAAAATATTATGATTTTTGGGAAAGTTATATCAGTCAAGAGTATTAGCCCCTCTCCGCCAGGAGAGGGGTTGGGGTGAGGCTTCCCTTGCTGGTGCTGACCTTCAAGTTTTTTGTCGGAAAACATTGATACCAAATTCCAATCCCTTCTTTAAAAAAAAAATCTCCCATTGCAATAGCAACGGGAGATAGCAATATGCAGCAGGGAAATATTAATTATTCATCATCAGCGGCATTACCAGCATCAGTACATCTTCGCCTTCGGCTTGTTCGCTTGGCTTAATTAGGCCTGCTTTAGTGGCGGTGCTTAGTTCCATTATCACTTCGGTAGTGTCGGCAGCATTTAGCATTTCTATTAAAAACCTTGCATTAAAAGCAATCGACATGTCTTCGCCGGTGTATTGGCAATTCATTCTTTCGTTGCCCTCAAAACTAAAGTCAATATCCTGTGCGGCAAGCTGTAACTGGCTTCCGCTAATGGTAAGTGCTACCTGGTTGGTGCTTTTATTACTAAAAATACTTACCCGGCGTAATGCACTTTGAAAGTCGGCTTTGTTAATCGTTAGGCGGTAAGGATTGTCGGCCGGTATTACCACTTTGTAATCCGGAAAACGGGCATCTATCAGGCGGCAGCTCATTTGTGTAGTGCCGTGTACCACAAATAAATGGTTGCTGTTATAGCTTACTGTCAGTTCGTCTTCGTTATCCGGCAGGGCATTTTTTAGTAAGGTTAATGGTTTTTTAGGAACAATAAATGTGTCCTGTTTCGGGCAGCTTACATCGGTACGTTTGTAGCGTACCAGCCGGTGGGCATCGGTAGCCACACACTGCAAGCCATCGGTCAGCATTTCAAAATAAACACCCGTCATGGCTGGGCGAAGATCATCGCTGCTTACTGCAAACAGCGTTTTATTAATGGCACTTACCAAAGCCGTACTGCTCATGGTAAACGATGTGGTATCGTCGGCCACCGGGGCTTTGGGGAAATTGTCGGGGTTTTCGCCCATTACCTTGTACTTACCATTGTCGCTGGTAATTTCTATGGCGTAATTTTTATCTATGCTAAAAGTAAGCGGCTGGTCGGGCAGGTTTTTTAAACTGTCCATCAAAATTCTGGCAGGAATACACACTTTGCCATTGTCTTTGGCCTCAATGTCCAGTTGAATCTGCATTACAGTTTCCAGGTCGGTAGCAGTTACATTTAGTTTGTTTTTGTCTACTTCAAACAGGTAATCTTCCAGAATGGGCAATACTGTATTGGCATTAATAACCCCGCTTATTTGTTGTAATTGTTTTAGTAAGGCAGATGAGGATACGATAAACTTCATGGCAGTTTTTTGATTTTTGTATTTCAGCAAACGTACACTTTTTTGCTATTGGTA
>JAYUTQ010000613.1:0-2572 GCA_043755055.1 Chitinophagaceae bacterium
GCATCGTACATACTTGCCAGCATTTCAGCAGCTATCTTTTCGCCTTTGTAGCCTTTAATTTTCACTTTCCATTTTTCTTCCTGTCCTGGCAAAAGTTTATCACGGAAGGTTTCAAAACTAATGTCGAGTTGCTTGTTGGTCCACGGCACATTTACCTGCCATTGGTTGCTGTAAAAACGGTTGTGTTTTACAAAAAACCGGTTCACCGCATAGCCACCACGGTCGGCCTTCGTTATCGGAAAGTTAACGGTTGAAATTTGCTTATTTAAAGTGAGGAATTCAGTCGACCGTCCACCGTCAACTGTCGACTCCTTGCCGTTAACTGTCGACTGTTGACGGTCGACAGGCTTAACGGTTTCTTGAACTACCCATAGGTTATCTGCACTTGTTCCGACAATGAAACTTGCTTTTTCACCCGGTTCGCCGGTGCTTTTAATGGTATAATCCCAGTCGTATTGTTTCGATGGCAGCTTGTTGGTTTTTACGTCGTAGAGCTGCACATATTCCACGGCTTTTACTTCCTCGCCGTACTTGTCTTTGGCGGTTGCTTCTATCACGTACCAACCGGATGCGAATTTTTGATTTTTGATATCTGATGTCTGATTTGCAGTTGTAGTTATTGAAAGATTAGCAACTGCATTGCCTTTGTTCCAGGTTTTGTAATCGTCTTCGGTTTTGTAGGGATCGTAGGGAAATGCTTTGGCAAATTCAGTTTGGCTCATTACAAATGTATCCGGCACGGACCAATATCTTTTGCGGAGCAAACGATCTGGGTCCTGCAAGGGATAAATTTTTACTTCGGCTTTTGCAGGCTCAAATTCACCACTCATATTTTGTGTACGGATGGTGATGTTTTTTAAACTGTCAACCGGCAATGTAGTGCCGCCTGGTACACTTATAGTAAGCTGTAATGCTTTGTAGGAAACGGTTACGTTGGTTTCACCACTACGGGTTTCACCATTAATATCGGTTACATCGGCTTCGATGGTGTAGTCAAATGTCGGGTCAAATTCTTTGCTTACACTCAGGTCCGGAATGGCTTCAAACACAATATCAAATTTACCTTCGGCATTGGTAGTTGTTTCGCCATTGGTAATTTCCATGTCGTTATTATCTGCAGGTGGCCATATACCACGGCGCCAGAAAATATATGGGTACATATACCGTGTATTGCGTCGTACACGGTATTTTACAGTGGCTCCGTCAATGTTGTTTCCGGCATAGCCTTTTGCAGTACCGGTTACTTTTACGCTATCATTTACACGGTAGCTGCCTTTTACTTTTTCGTATTCTACCAAAAATTTTGGCCGCTTGTATTCTTCTACACTAAAATTATAAGTGGAATTATTTTTTATACTTAAAGTAAAATTTCCATTGAGTGTATTTTCGGGTAATTTAAACTGGCCAAAAACAGAACCGTATTTATTGGTCATTAGTTTGATGCTTTCTACCTTTTGGTCGTTGGCATTTTTAAGTTCCACTTCTACAGAATCTTTTGGTATATACAGCTTTGATTTTTTACTGTTAACATCTTTGGTAATGCCAATGGCTTTAAAGTAAATTGTTTGTCCCGGCCGGTAAATACTCCTGTCGCTGAAGTAGAAATAACGCAGATTATTTTCTTCAAAATCTTCAGGATCTTTTTCCCCGGGATTGTTAATATTATCGCTGCTGTTGTAGCTCGTAGATTGCGATAGGTACATATCGTCATCCAAAGCCAGGCGGTCGTTATTCCAGGTAATATCGAGTGATATATTGCGGCCTTGTTTGTCTTCTGTTAACCTTACAAAACCGTATTTGTCTGTGCTTTTTAATTCGCCTTTGTTGCGGAGGTTTTTGCGGGTATTATAATCGTATTGCTTGTACCATGTCTGCACTTTAGCATTAGCCAATGGCTGTCCGGTTTCACGGTTCAGCACATAATAATCAGCACCGCTATGTACAAAACTGATATTACTTACATGTAAAAAAACCACTGCTACAGTATTTTTACCCAGCGAAAACTGATTGGATACACTGCTGAGGATGGCGTATTTACCCACAGGCAAAGCATCTATTTTTATCTCTGTATTGTGCTGCCGGTAATCGTCTTGTTTGGGTAAAGATTGCTTCCATGTTTTAAGTGCCGAAAGCGAAACGAGTTGACTCCAATAAGCCTCATTGTTATTATAAATGGCTTCGTCCAGTTGTTTTTTTAAATCGTCTGTAACCTTTATCAGGCGAAGGTTTAGCTGTTCATAGCCTTTGTAATCTACCAAAGCTCTAAACGGCATGCCCGGCGTGTTTACTTTTTCCACCTGCATATTCAGCGTTTGCTTTTTTATACCATCAAGCATGTTTTTTGCATTGATACCGCCTTCGCTTTTAGGAAAAAGTTTCGCCACATTTTCGGCTATTTCCACGGCTACTTTTATGGCATTTTTATCTTCCGCTGTACCCGTACCAGATTTGTAGGCATTGCCTTTATTATTCCACCATTGGGCCAATAAATAACCGGCCTGCATAGCCTCGGCGTTTCCTTTGTACGTGTAAAAAATCTGTTCGAGTGTTTCCTTGTATAGCTGTTCTTTAT
>JAYUTQ010000614.1:0-2569 GCA_043755055.1 Chitinophagaceae bacterium
TCGTTTTGTCTTTTGTAATGATGATGCGGAAGATGGGCGGTGGCGGAGGTGCGGGTGGCCCCGGCGGTATTTTCAATATCGGCAAAAGCCGTGCACAGATTTTTGATAAAGACCTGAAAGTGAATATCACTTTTGCAGATGTAGCAGGTTTGGATGAAGCCAAGGTGGAAGTAATGGAAATTGTAGATTTCTTGAAACAACCTAAAAAATATACAGCGCTGGGTGGTAAAATACCTAAAGGGGCACTGCTTGTAGGCCCTCCGGGTACGGGTAAAACCTTGCTGGCAAAAGCAATGGCCGGCGAAGCCAAAGTACCTTTTTTCAGCCTGAGTGGTAGCGATTTTGTTGAAATGTTTGTAGGCGTAGGTGCAAGCCGTGTACGAGACTTGTTTAAGCAGGCCCGTGAAAAAGCCCCATGTATTATTTTTATAGACGAGATAGATGCCATCGGCCGGGCCCGAGGCCGAAACGCCATGATGAGCAACGATGAACGGGAAAATACCCTGAATCAGTTACTGGTAGAAATGGATGGTTTTGGCGGCGACACCGGAATTATTATTCTGGCCGCCACCAACAGGCCCGATGTATTGGATACAGCGTTGCTTCGTCCGGGCCGTTTCGACAGGCAGATTACTATCGACAGGCCCGATGTAAGTGGCCGTGAGCAGATTTTTAAAGTACATCTGAAACCTATCAAGATTTCTCAGACGCTTGACATACACAAACTGGCTGAACAAACACCTGGCTTTGCCGGTGCCGACATTGCCAACGTGTGTAATGAAGCCGCCCTGATAGCTGCCCGTAAAGGAAAAGATGCGGTAGATATGAGCGATTTCCAGGATGCGGTGGATAGGGTAATTGGTGGTTTGGAGAAGAAGAACAAGCTCATTTTGCCCGAAGAAAAAGAAATTATCGCTTACCACGAAGCTGGCCATGCCGTTTGTGGTTGGTTTTTAGAACATGCGTATCCGTTGCTTAAAGTTACCATTGTACCACGTGGTACTGCCGCACTTGGATATGCCCAATACACTCCTAAGGAGCAATACCTGTACAATACCGATCAGCTTAACGATCAGATTGCGATGACGCTTGGTGGCCGTGCTGCCGAAGATATTTTCTTTGGTAAAATAAGCACTGGTGCCAGCAACGATTTACAGCAAATAAGCCGTATAGCCTACAGCATGGTTACTGTATATGGTATGAATGAAAAGGTAGGCAATATCAGCTACTACGATCCTACACAGGAGAACACTTTCACCAAACCGTACAGCGAAGAAACCGGCAAAATTATCGACGAAGAAGTACGTAAGATTATCGACATCGCTTATATCCGCACCAAGAAATTGTTGACCGAAAAAAGAGATGCTGTAGAAAAACTGGCCAAGGAATTATTACTGAAAGAAGTATTGTTCCAAAGTGATGTGGAAGCATTGATTGGCAAACGCCCTTTTGAAGAAAAGAAAAGCCTGGAAGTAGCCGAACATAAAGCCACCCACCACGAAAACGGCACAATCATAGCACCGCCGGAACAAAGTGTATTACCACATTCTTTGGATCAATAAAATCCTTTTTTATCAATAGCCGCTGACAAAATGTTAGCGGCTTTTTTTATCCACCCCCGTCAGGCAAGAACCTGCCACCCCCGCCAGCGGGGGACACTATGCAAAGCGTCCGACTAATTTTTGAATCCTTGCTCTGAAATATTTGATTTTGGTAACAGTGAACGAAGCAAAATTTCATTTTAGGTAAATGTACATGGCTGTTCGATGTTTTAAAGCATGCCTGCTCTATTGTCCCCCGCCGGTGGGGGTGGTCGGTTCTTGCCGACCGGGGGTGGATGCGGGTTACACAGAATATCTTAGCTTTAGTTCATGGAGCAACCGGATAAATACAACCACTATTTATACAACGACAACCTGCAACCTTATGCCCATAAACTGCGTAAGAAAATGACAAAATCAGAAGCCTGTCTTTGGAAATTTGTGCTAAAAGAAAGCCAGTTGAAAGGTTATGTTTTCAGGAGACAACGGCCGATACTTCAATATATCGCCGACTTTATGTGCAAAGAATTGTTACTCGTAATAGAACTGGATGGGGCAACACATTTTGAAGATGATGTAGTAAAAAAAGACCAGAGAAAGCAAAAAGACCTTGAAAACGCAGGTTACACAGTTCTTCGGTTTTGGGATGATGAGGTACTGAACAATATTTTCAGGGTTCAGCAAACAATTATAGAATGGATTGAAATACAGGAAATAGAAAAAGGAATTAAGCCGTTTAAAAAAAGGAAGGAGTCGGAGGGATGAATGCTTGTATGGCTCACATTCATCCACCCCCGTCAGGCAAGAACCTGCCACCCCCGCCAGCGGGGGACAATATGCAAAGCCGCTGACTAATTTTATGCATCTAAACTTTTGAAATTTTGCACCCAGAAAACTATCATCATCCGACATTTGGTTACTGTAAAGCATGCCTGTACTACTGTCCCCCGCCGGCGCGGGTGGTCGGTTCTTGCCTGACGGGGGTGGATGAATGTGAGCCATACAAGCATTCATCCCTCCGACTCCTT
>JAYUTQ010000615.1:0-5686 GCA_043755055.1 Chitinophagaceae bacterium
TAAATTAGGCGCTAAAAGTGGCGAAGGATTTTATACCTACACAGCTGGCAGTAAGGATTTGGTGGTTAGTAGCCGGTTCAGATAAACTTTAGTGTTACCGGTGTAAAGTTACTCTTCAGAATCATTTTGTTTTTGCAAAATCGTCCGCCAGCTTATTCATTTCTGCGGCTGTAAGTTTAGCTCCGGAATGAATTACTATCCGATACCTGAATGTGGTGAAAGCATAGGCCTGCAAGGTAAAATTGAGATCTTCTGCGCCTTTACTAAATACTTTACGGCCAAGCGGATTTAAGGCAAATAAACCATACCCTCTTGCATGCCAATAGCCGGGATAGCCAACATTTGACGGATGATCGATGATGCCGATGGTGATATTTTTCCCGTCTTTTTTTCCATTTAAAATTGCCCACCTGCCTTTGGTGCTCCAAACAGAATCGCCGGCTACGCCATCGCTGTTTACATACATGCCGGTTACAGAGGCTGCATCAGATGGCGGTACGTAGGTAATATTTCCCTTTTCATCTACATAACTCGTTTTATCTTTTGAAGGCATTTCCAATTCTCTTGCTACTCGTATAGCCAGCATGCCGTCTTTTACATCCTTAAAAATTACAGTTGTATCTGTGGCAGTAAGTTTTGTAGTGCGGTCAATGATGAAATCGTTGCCATTTACACTAAACCTGAAAGTGGTCTTTTCGTTTAGCAACACTTTATTGTCTGGCCGTATCCATGTGGCGGCGGTTTTAAGTATGGCAAACTTTGCTTTTACTTTTTCAGAAATTATTTTTTGGTGTACAATGGTTCCATAGCCACCTCTTTTATCCAAGGCAATGGCCGTAGAATTATTCCAGAAATCAAGCCCGTTCACAGATTCATAATTGAGCCAAATGCCTGTGTGGTGCGGATGATCGGTTCTTTCGCCGGGTACTATTTTAAAAGGATAGCTGCGGGTAACGGTTACGCCATCTACTGTATTTATAGGAAAAAGTATGGGTTTTCTGCTACTGTCAGGATAGCAATACGAAGTGAGCTGTTTCCCATTAAATAATATATCCCGGCCTTTATGGTCGGCCTTTTCTGCTATGCTAAAACCATTTTGGGCAGATGCACAAAAGCAAATGCCCATAGCAACGGATAAGAAAAGTACCTTGTTCATTATGAAAGTTTATAAAGCTTGGATTTATAATTGCTCGAAGTACTCAGGAAAGAAATAGCAGGTTCTGCCGGTGATAAAAAGAAATTTGCGACTAGTTAATTTTCAAAAAATTATTAAAAATGTAAGATTTTCTCCTTGCAAAAATGGCCTCACCCCCGTCCCCTCGCCTGTCGGAGAGGGGTGCCTCCCGGCAAGTGTCTTTATTGAAAATTGAATTTTGAACATTTCAAAATTAATATTTAAATGCCTTCCCCCCAGCCATTACTTCCTGTGTCTTTTCGTCGAAGGTTACTTTTAAGCCGGTATGTACGGCAGCATTGGTCATTATGGAAGCTATAGAATGGCTGTAACCTGCTTCTACCGGTGCATTGGGTTGTTTGCGGCTACGGATGCATTCCATCCAGTTGCGAACATGATTACTGGTAAGATTGTCGCCGCCGGTATTGGCAGAGGCGACTACTTTTTCCACTTCGGATAAACTTATTTCGGGTAGCAGGTTTGCCTGCATGCCCATTGCTTCGGCCATTCTTTTAGAGAGGCCACCTTTTGGTGAAACCTTATTGGTATTAAGGTTGAGTTCGCCACCGTTGGAATAATAAATTTCCATAGGGCTTTCATCGCCATTGTGCATACGGCTCTGGAAACTTACCTGAAATCCATTTTTTGGTTCTTTTGTAGGACCGTAGTCGAAAACGGCCGTAAGGGTGTCCCAGTTTGCGCGTCCATCTTTCCACATATAAATGCCGCCATTGGCCACCACACTACGGGGATGTTGCAGGCCGCTAAACCAATTTACGGTATCTATCTGATGGCTCATCCACTGTCCGGGCAGGCCGCTGCTGTAGGGCCAAAACAAACGGTATTCTAAATATTTTCTTGGGTCAAAACTGTCTTTGGGCCGGTTCATTAAAAAGCGTTTCCAATCAGTATCTTCTTTTTTTAACTGGCTTAATAATGCAGGCCTCCGCCAGCGGCCCGGCTGGTTTACATTCCACGATAATTCTACCATTGTTATAGGGCCAAACTTGCCAGACTGTATAAATTCTGCAGCGGCTGTATAGTTTCTTCCGCTACGGCGTTGGCTGCCTATTTGCACTATCCTGTCGGTGGCTTTAATGGCTTTTAATGCCGCCCGGTTGTCTTCCATGGTTTCAGCAAATGGCTTTTCTACAAATACATCGCAGCCGGCCTTTACAGCTTCTATAGCATGCAGTGCATGTTGAAAATCGGCTGTGCTAATGAACACTGCATCTACAATTTTTTTATCGTACATCTCCTCATTATTGCGGCATGCAAGTACGTCGTGGCCCATTTTATCCTTCCATGCTGCTGCGCCTTCCTCTCTCCTTTTGTTCCAGATATCACTTACGGCCACCACATCAAAATTGAGTTCTTTGTAATGGTTCATAAAGCAGGGCATGTGGGTAGCTTTATGCCTGTCGCTAAAGCCTACTACGCCTACTCTTACCCTATCGTTGGCACCCATAATATTGCCATAACTTTTAGCACTAAAAAAGCTGGAAGCTGCATATACACTAGCAGTAGCCATGGCTGTTTGTTTGATGAAATTGCGGCGGCTTTGAGACATAAAAAAGGATTTATGATTTATGATTTGTGATTTATGATTTGTTTGCAGATAGGCAGTTTTACGACTATGAAATGGGGAATAATATATTTTTTAGTGAGGCAATGATGGGTTCAATAGTAGCACAACACCTGAACGGAGCGTCGCAACAAAAGCTCAACCGAAGTACGGCTTTCGCTGGTCTACTAATAATAATATCACCATTTCAATTCTTTGATTTTTATATTTCTGTACGACACTGCATTGCCATGATCCTGCAACAGGATATGGCCCTTGTAGGCTTCGCCAAAATTCTTCCAAACATTGTACTTGCTTATAGCTACAAGGTCTTTGTAATCTTTTGAACCACGGATATATTCCAGCACTTTTACGCCGTTAAGGTAATGCTCTACCTTGTTGTTAGGATACACAATCACCCGGCCAACATTCCATTTGCCAATAGGCTTTAAAAAACGTTTTTGTTTTTCTGCTTTTATAAGATCGTACACCGATGCCAATGTGCGGTTGCCGTTGCGGCCAAGTTTGGCGTCGGGGTGCAGGGTATCGTCCAGCACCTGATACTCAAGACCAATGGCTGAACCTTTGCTTTCTTCATTTAGCGTTACAAAATATTTTACCCCACTATTGGCACCGGGGGCCAGCAAAAATTCAAACGACAAATCGAATGCCGCATATTGCTCGTTGGTAACAATGTCCCCGCCATTGGTAGCTTCCTTTCCTTCGGAATCGGCAACTGAAAGCATGCCATTATTAATGCTCCAACCTTTTGCCGGAAAGGTATTGCCTCTGGCACTTCGCCAGCCATTGCTGGTTGCACCATCAAATAGCAGGCGCCAACCATCGTTTTTTTCGTAAGGCGTTAGTGTATTTACTGCAAAATTGGCCACATAAACATTGGCCGGAAAAGGCATGGGTTTTAGATTTGTTGTTTTGATACGGATATTTTTAAAACATACTTTTTTACCAGCATGGCTGGCGTCTTTTATGGCATGTACCTGCAGGCCTATAAAGCCTTTCGGATCCAACGTATCTACTACATAAGCTGTGGCTACGCCATTTACCCATGTCCGCATTTCGTTGCCAATGCACTCTATTCTGTAATGGTTGTATTCATTTTTTATGTATACGTTTTGTGCTGCTTCGTGTAGTTGCATCGGGTAGAGCCATTCTCTTCTGCCTTCATCATAAATGCCACCCGTCCACCGGCGTGGCGTGGGGTCTATTTCGCATTGGCGGCCATATACACGGCCTTCGCCATTAAATGCTGCAGCATCGTAATGGCTGCGGGTTTGCAGTCCGGCATTGCCTTCTTCATCTTCTACCCACACATCGGCTTCGAGTATAAAATCGCCGTATTCTTTTTCTGTAACTAAAAATGTATTGCGGCTATTGGCCACTGTAGTGCCAATAATTACACCATCCACTACTTTGTATTCGGCCTTGCCGGCCAAAACTTTCCAGCCGGTAAGGTCTTTGCCGTTAAAGAGATTTTGCCAGCCTTTTTCGGCTGGCCGGGCCAATGCTGTAAAACAGGTAAACAACAGGCAGAAAATTACAATCGTAGACAATTTCATAGGTAACAAGCAATGATTATTTTGAAAGATAAATCTACTAAAGGAGTAACACGGAGTAATTTTTGTTAATTGTGGCAAGTTTGTTAAGGGAAGATATTAATTGAGCTCTTTTTTTGGAAGTATTGCGGCAAACAAAAAACTAAAGAAGAAGACCAATATAACCCCTGCAGGATTGTACCAGAGGAACTCAAATTTAATACCATGATAGATGCTGCTATTTTGTAATAAATGAAAACCGATGATTATAAACTGGCTTACAACTGCTGCCCAAAAAATAGCGGTGCCTTGTATTTTTTTTACCATAAATGCAATTAAAAAAACACCAAGAATAACACCGTAAAACAGCGATCCCAAAATATTTACAGCCTCAATTAAACTGCCCATATTGGTGGCAAACATGGCTACAAAAATGCTGAACAAACCCCAGCCCAATGTGTATTGCCAGCTTAGCCTGTAAGCCTTGGCTTCGCTGCAATCTTTTTTAAAAATATTTTTATGAATATCTACCACAGTACAGCTGGCCAGCGAATTTAATGCGGCTGCAATACTGCCCCATGCGGCAAGTATAATTACTGCAATAAGCAGACCCACCAGACCTTTCGGCAAGTTGTGGGTTACAAAATACAGGAAAATATAATTGGTATCACTCTTCTCCCCGCCAGATAAAGCAGCGTTTAAAACTTCGATGTATTGCCTTTTCAGTTGCTTCATTTTAGCAGCACCACTCTTTAGCGAATCGTTGTACACTGCAATCATTTTTTCGGCACCGGCTACCGTTTGGGCTTTAATGATATTGATCTGATAAACCTGTTGGTTTTCCATCTCATCTTTAAACTGCGCTTCCAGTATTTCAAGCTGTGGTTTTGCAGCGGTTTCTTTGGCCTGTGCTACCCTTGTTTGGTTAAAAAAAATGGGCTGGCTACGATATTGGTAAAAAGCAAATACCAACACACCCACCAGTAAAATACCAAACTGCATGGGCACTTTTATAAAGCCGTTGGCCAATAAACCGAGGCGACTTTCCTTATTATTTTTAGCAGTAAGGTAGCGGCCCACCTGGCTTTGATCGGTGCCAAAATAACTGAGTGCCAAAAAGAAACCGCCTATAACACCGCTCCACATATTGTATTTATCGTTCCAGTTAAAACCTTTGTCGGTAACGCCACTCGTAATGATATTCATCTTGCCAAGGTTACCGCTTGTTTTTAAAGCTTCTTTAAAACCAACGCCTTCCGGCAACAAGTGAACCACCATATAACCGGCAATAAACATACCTGCCATGATGATGAGAAACTGCAACTGCTGCGTATAAGCCACGGCTTTAGCGCCGCCGCTAACAGTATAAATAATCAGCAGGCCACCCATAAATAA
>JAYUTQ010000616.1:0-5672 GCA_043755055.1 Chitinophagaceae bacterium
TGGTGCCGAAGGTTTAAGGGAAAAAAATGGTAAGCTGTTTAAAGAGAATATAGACTCTTTAGCATGGTATATGGCTCATCTTTTTAAAGAAGAAGATGATAAATTATATAAAGATGAAAAAGCATACAAAAAGGAATTTCGAATAGCCTACGATAGTGTAGAACGCTATATTCTCTTTAAACAGCTTACCATTTTTTTCCCTTAAACCTTCGGCACCAAAATCTATATAAATATCAAACTCAGGGATTGATGTACTTAGCACACTACCATCTTCTGCATATATGGAACCTCGTTCTGCAATTATTGTTTCGGCACGGTTATGTGCAGTATCGGCCATAGAACGCCAATATTTGCCTTGCACCTGCTGCGTATAAATTGCCTTTCCTGCTATGGCCACGCCAAAAACAATGATCACCAGGTAAACCATGTAGGTGCGAATCAGTATGTCTTTTTTGATGTCCATTTTAATTTCCCAAGGCTAAAGCCATGGGTTAGTAATTTTTTATTTTATTGTATACTTATATCTATTGTGCTCTTCATTATCCATTATCAATTATCCATTACATCTTTGTGCTATCTGTAATTTTAACCGGCGGTTCTGTTAATCTCTTAAGGCCAATTTTTTCAACAGCTTTTACCAGCACACTTTCTTTACTTCGGTACATCACTTCAGCTTTCAGCACTTTGTTTTCGTATTGCAATTGCTTTAGCTGCCTTCTTGCTGTGGCAATGTTTCTAATCGTTTTATCTGCAAAATGGCCATTAGCGATATACACAACTGCCAGAAATGCCAGAAATAAAAAGAAAGGAACATGCTTTACAATCCACTCGTATTGGAGTAATTGCTTCCACCGTTTTTTCTTTATTTTATTTTCTGTTTGCAATGCTTTATTTCTTTTTTTTACTCCATTATTACAACCGCTCAGCTATTCTTAATCTGGCACTTCTTGATCTTGGATTCAGTTTTTGTTCTGCTTCCATTGGTTCTATTGGCTTTTTTGTTATTATTTTAAATGGCGAAGAAACCTTGCTGCCATATATCGGATCTTCTTCTGTTGCTTCAAAACCGCCTTGCTTAAAATACGTTTTCACCATCCTGTCTTCTAATGAATGAAAGGTGATGATGGCTGCACGACCACCGGGTTGTAATGCCTGTGGCAGTTGCAGCAGCATTTCTTTTAATGCTTCCATCTCTTCATTTACCTCAATTCTAAATGCCTGAAATACCTGCGCATAATACCTGTTCGGATTTCCCTTTGCCATTGGACTTAGCACTTGTATAAGATCTTCTATTGTTTTAAACCTTCGCTGCTGCCTCGCCGCAACTATTGACTGAGCAAGGGTTTTAGCGTTTGTAACCTCTCCATACAGGCTTAGCATTTGTTGTAATTGCTCCGCTGTGTATGTGTTGGCAATATCTGCTGCTGTTCTACCTTGCCGCTGATCCATCCGCATATCCAGCAGGGCTTCGTAGCGAAAAGAAAAGCCCCTACTACCTTCATCGAACTGATGGCTACTTACGCCCAGATCGGCCAAAAGCCCATCGGCACCTGTAGCATTGTGCAGTTTTAAAAATTTGCCTAAGTGTCGAAAATTATGCGGCACAAAAACCACTCTTTTATCTTGTGGTGCATTGGCCGCTGCATCTGCATCCTGATCAAAAGCAATCAGCTTTCCTTCATTTCCAAGCTCATTTAATATTGCTTTTGTATGCCCTCCACCGCCCATGGTACAATCTATATAGGTACCATTGGGCTGTATGTTAAGGCCTGCAATTACTTCCATCAGCATAACCGGAATGTGATAATTGTTTTCAGTCATTGGGTCATTTTCCTTCATTAATTTTTTCGACTTCATTCTTTTATTTTAAAAATGACCTAATGACTAATTGACCAAATAACCATTTTACGAAGTCATTTGACTGTTAGGATTACCAAGAACCATGGCAGCCATTTCGCTGAAATGGTTAGGCGAAACGTTTTCAAAGAGCTGTTTGTAATTGTTGCTATCCCATATTTCTATCTTATCGATAGCACTAACCAATACTATTTCTTTAGTAAGTCCGGCGTGGGCTATTAGGTTATTGGGCAGGTTTATACGGCCTGCACTATCCAATTCCACTTCGGTGGCGCCGTTTAAAAAATAGCGGAGAAACTCCCTTACTTTCGGGTCGAAATTGTTTAATGAACTAAGACGATCGAATATGGGTTCCCAACTTTGTTTTGTGTATAAGGCCAGGCACTTTTCGAAACCACGGCTTACGACAAATGTGTTTCCACCCGTTTCCGGCAGTTGCTTTTTAAAGCCCGCCGGGAACAGGAACCGACCTTTCTGGTCGAGTGTAGATTCATATTCGCCTAAAAACCGTGTCATTAAATAAATTTTACCATTTGTTGACACAAAGTAACACTTTCTCCCACTTTCTAACCCTATTTAGAGAGTGTTAACTTTTGCACATAGCTAAATGCAGGCTGGTATTGGGTTTGAGGTACTTTTTGGTGAAAACCATGTGAATAGCTGTGCATTTGATGTGGATAACCCTAATTAGAGCTGCTATTACGATGGACACTGTAGGGTTTATTAAAAAACTGTAGTCTGCAACATGCATATTTGCAGTAATAACCACTATGGAGCCTACTAACAACAGTCCTTTCAAGATTTTTTATATCTATGCCTTTCTTGCGGCGGTTGCCGGATTGTACCATGTAAACAGGTATTTTTTTCCATCACAGGATGAACCTGTGCTGAAACATTTAATTTTTTTGGGCATCTGTACTATCTGCGTGTTTGGCTTAATCAAAAGGCCAAAATGGTTTTTGTATTTTTTTGGAGCCGTTACATGCTATCTGCTATACAGCAACGGAAGCCATTTATTTAATCAATGGCATCATGTGCATACCATCAATTATATAGACTTGTGCGTTGTAGTTATGATGCCGGTTATTTTTGTGAGCCTTATAAGAAACCGACATGCCACATCCTAAAGACTTATTGATAGCCGATTTTTCGTACGAATTGCCCAATGAAAAAATTGCCAAATACCCTTTGGCCGAAAGGGATGCATCAAGGCTGCTACTCTATAAAAAAGGGATTATTTCTGAGACCGTTTTCGGGAATATTGCCAATCATTTACCTACTGATAGCTTACTCGTTTTTAATAACAGTAAGGTGATCCAAAGCAGGCTAACTTTTACCAAACCAAGTGGCGGTGTTATTGAAATTTTTATACTGGAACCTTGCCCGGAATATGGAGACATTACAACAGCCATGAAAACAACCGGCTGCATAAGGTGTACCTGTTTGGTGGGCGGGGCTAAAAAATGGAAGCAGGGAAAACTGGAGATTCGTGTTGGTTCGTGGGGACACGAACCAAGGCAGCAGGGACACGAACCAAGGCAGCAGAGACACGAACCAAGGCAGCAGAGTGTAGAAACGATGGTTTTAAATGCTCAGATAATTGAAAAGCAAACCGAAGCTTTTATTATAGAATTTAACTGGCACCCTGAGGTAGATTTTGCAAGTGCTTTGGAAATTTTTGGTAATACACCAATCCCTCCCTACCTGCATCGCAGCAGCGATGAAACTGACAAGGAACGTTACCAGACTATTTATGCAAAAGAAGATGGAAGTGTGGCAGCGCCAACTGCAGGATTACACTTTACCGATAGTGTAATGCAATCTTTACAAAGTAAAAATATAAACCATGCGTATGTAACCCTGCACGTAGGTGCCGGTACATTTAAACCGGTTAAAAGCGAAACCATTGCAGGCCATGAAATGCATGCAGAATACATTGTAGTGGCGGCGTCATTTATAGAAAAATTATTGGCAAATAATGATGTAATTCCGGTAGGTACTACCAGTATGCGGACCATTGAAAGCCTTTACTGGATGGGCGTTAAAGCCGCACTGGATAAAGACATTAGCCCTGCAGACCTTGAAATAAAGCAATGGGATGTGTATGATGAACTGATGCAACACAACATTAGTAAAGAAGTGGCTTTAGCATCGCTTTTACAAAAGATGAAAGAACACAATATGACAAGTATAGGGCTGAGAACCCAAATAATGATAGCCCCACCTTACAGGCCAAAAATCGCTACAGCCATCATCACTAATTTTCACCAGCCACAATCTACTTTACTATTATTAATAGCAGCTTTAACTGGTAATAGTTGGAAAAATATGTACCAATATGCTTTAGAAAATAACTTCAGGTTTTTGAGTTATGGGGATAGTAGTTTAATCAAATGGTGATTCTAGTAAACGGTCATTGGGTCAATGAGTCAATTGTCATTTTTATTGTTCTAATACCCGAATAATATCTATTGACTTTATGACCAAATGACTACTGACTCCCAATGGCTTATTGACCTAAAAAATCTATTTCGCCAGCGGCATATCTACTGTAAAAGATGTGCCTTTTCCGAGTGTGCTATCTACTTTAATATTGCCTTTATGGGCATCAATAATGGTTTTTACATAACTCATGCCAAGCCCAAAACCTTTTACATTGTGCACATTGCCCGTATGGGCCCTGTAGAATTTTTCGAACACCCTTTTCAGCGATTCACGGCTCATCCCAATGCCATTATCATCTATTCGAATAACGAGATTCTTCCCGGTACTGTGAGTCGTAATTTTCAGTTCCAGTTTTTCTTTAGAATACTTAATGGCGTTATCTATCAGGTTATTCAGCAGGTTGGTAAAATGTACTTCATCCGCATTAATCAGATCATTTTTAGCATTCAGATGTAATTCTACCACAGCCTGCTTATCCTCTAATTGCAAATGAAAATTTTCTAACGAACGTTGCAATAATTCATGGGCATGTAACTGTTCTTTATTTAATTGAAACTCTTGTTTTTCTAATAACGCAGCTTGTAAAATTGTTTCTACATGCTTATTCATCCGTTTATTTTCTTCTTTAATAATGCCGCTGAAATAGGCCAGTTTTGTACGGTCGTTCAGCACCTTTTCATTTTTTAACGCATCTACTGCCAGCGAAATAGTGGCCAATGGCGTTTTAAATTCATGCGTCATGTTATTGATAAAATCACTCTTTATTTCACTTAATTTTTTCTGGTTTAATAAGGCCCTTACGGTAAAGAAAAATGCAAACATGATAAATAACAGAAAAACCAATGAACCTACAAGTTCAAGGTATGAAGCCTTAAATACAAGGTCTTTAAAGTTGGGGATTACTACCACCATTGTTTCGTAAGGAACAAGGCCCTCGGCACTGCTACCTGTGGCTGGTTCAAGCGGATACACAAACGACCTATTGTTGATAGTATCTTCCAACACTTTTTGAAAATAAGCCGACTGCATTTCGAAACTTATGATGTTAATGCTGTTGGCTATAGCAAATTCAAAAGGTACATTTTTCAGCGCTTTGCCCTGTCTCCGAAATTCTTTCTCAAACTTTTCCTGTATTTCGTACTGTGTGTAACGTTGGGCTATGGTAGCCGGTCGTAAAAATTCCATCGACATCAGGTCGTCGGTAAGACCCATATTATTTTTCGACTTCCTAGGGTTTTTGATAAAAGGCGTACGGCTATTACTTTCGCTAAGGTCTTTGCCCACAGCATCTACGGCTTTTACTACATGCTCCCAAAGCTGATCCTGCTTTACCTGCAGCAGGTTTTGAAACCATGAATATTGCAGGTAAA
>JAYUTQ010000617.1:0-2563 GCA_043755055.1 Chitinophagaceae bacterium
ACCAGTGTAACATAACCACACACCTTCGAGGCTGTCTATTTCGGCCCGCGTTGCCTGGTAGGGAAGTATGCTCAGGTCTTGCTTTATTGTATCGTTGCCGTTTTTTTCGGAAAGCCATTTATACACTGCCAAGGCCATTAAGGCAAACGATAAAAAAAGAATAATGGAAAAGATTTTTTTTAGCCGGAGAAATCTGGCTCCGCTTTCTGCAACGAGTTTTTCTTTTTCGAGGTTAGCAGAAGCAGCTTGCAACTTCAGCATTGCAACTTCATCTGGCAGAGCATGTTGGGTAACAACCAGGGCATCATCTACCGGGTTTTCTTCAAAGCCCTTTCTTCCTACCCCATACAAATAAATATAACAGGCATCCACCAAAAATGCCCGTGGGCTGGTTACTATTCCGCTAAAGGCATCTTTAATTTGTCCGCCGGTAATGTCGTATTTACGATATGGGTATTCTAAACTTTGTTGGTTGAGATGTGGAGCGTAATTACTATGGTGTAACTGTCCGGCGGTGTGTGGTAATTCGTTGCTTATTTGGCTGAGCAGCTTTGCTATGTCCTCGTAGTTTTTGCGGTTGGTATTCAGGTTCATCTTCCGGCCCGTGACCTGCTCATGTTTTTCCACTACCTTGTTGAGCAGATATACAATTTCTTCTTTGCCGGACTTGATTTTCATATAACAGTGTCGCCTTGAATTGTTTGCAAAATTTCCGAAACAGGAAAAATGTTTCCGAAAGATAAAATTTCCTTCAGAAACAGGGTTTGCTTTTTTTGAAATGATTTAGCAAGTACTCTAAAAGCAATATACTTTCCGTGCCATTTATATTCGGTTGTTAGAATTTAGGCGTCCCGCTTCCTCCCAAAAATTTATTTACACTAAAATTGTTTGCTGTATGAAGATTTTAAAACCACTACTTACCCTTTTGCTGATAGTAGGCCTAATGCAGGCTGCAACGGCACAAGGCAAAACCATCACTGGAAAAATAACCGGCGAAAAAGATGAACCTGTTGCAGGTGCAACGGTAACGGTGAAAAAGAAAACCACAACTGTTATTACCAATAACGACGGGATTTTTTCCATTGCCGCCGAAACAGGCGATGTACTTGTGATTACATCGGTAGGTTTTGCCGCATACGAGCTACAGGTTACTGAACAAATCAACTACACAATAAGTTTACAACCTGCCGAATCGGGGTTAGGGGCTATTACAGTGATAGGCTCCCGTGCCAGGCCACGTACCGATGTAAACAGGCCGGTTCCGGTAGATGTTATAAGCTCAAAAGAATTAGAAAATACAGGGCAAACCGATTTGGGCCAGATGGCACAATTCACTTCACCATCATTTAACTCAGCAAAAAACGGAATTAACGGTGTAGCAAATTTTGCCGACCCCGCATCTTTACGTGGCATGTCGCCCGACCAATCGCTTGTGCTGGTGAATGGTAAAAGACGACACCAGTTTTCGGCCATCAACAACAACGTGACCGTTGGTAAGGGAACTGTAGCAACCGATTTGAATGCCATACCCGCCCTGGCCATTGACAGAATGGAAATTTTAAGAGATGGCGCAGCTGCGCAATATGGTTCGGATGCTATTGCCGGAATTATGAACCTTGCCTTAAAGCAAAACATCAACAGCGGGTTGGTTAAAACCCAGTTTGGAAGAACTAAAGAAGGCGATGGCACTACCGCACTAACCGCTTTAAATTATGGACTTGGATTAGGTAAGCAGGGAAGCTTCTTCAACTTTACATTGCTTTATTCCTACGCAGGCGGCACCGACCGTGTGGACCCTTACACCGGTATTTTTTATAACAACACAAAATCTGTTGACGACAGCATTCGCAATGCAAGAGGTGTTTGGCCTACTGGTAAGCCAGCTTATGTTACTAAATACGGCAGCAATCAAACAAAGTCGTACCAGGCATTTATAAACGTAGGCTACCCGCTTGGTAAAAACTGGTCGTTATACAGCTTTGGAGGATTTTCTCACAAAGACATAAAAGCGTTTGGATTTTTTAGAACTGCAAGAGCGGCCGACGCTAACTCCACCCCCGAAATTTATCCGGATGGCTACATGCCCGAACTGCCGGGTAAAACAAAGGACTGGTCGCTCTTCACTGGCGTAAATAAAAAATCGGCTACCGGATGGAATATAGATTTGAGCACCGGTTATGGTCAAAATTATTTAGACCTGTTTGCTAACAATACCACTAATCCTTCTATGGGGGCCGCATCGCCCACTAATTTTTATGTTGGTAGAAATACTTTTGGACAAAGCACCACCGAAGCCAACTTCAGTAAAAATTTTGAAGGGATTCTGGGTACAAAATCATTCAACCTGGCATTGGGTAGCCAATTAAGGATAGACAATTTTAAATTAAGCGAAGGCGATTCATCTTCTTATAAGGTTGGTCCATTAGCTGTATCAAGAGGGAAAGCCCCAGGCAGCAGTGGCCGCCCCGGTATTGCTCCCACCGACAGGGCAGATGAATCAAGAACCAACATTGGCGTGTATGCCGATATTGAAACAGATGTAACCGATAAGTTTTTAATTGCC
>JAYUTQ010000618.1:0-2563 GCA_043755055.1 Chitinophagaceae bacterium
CCTGCCCGGTAATCACTAAAAAATAATAATAAAAATTTTTTAAAACCAGCGGTTACCTTTTATGCCCTGTGGGTATAAACATCAAATTCATCACAAACAAAAAAATTTAAAATGAAAAAATTATTTTTCGTAGCCGTTATTGTTGCTGCAATGGTATCATGTACTGAAAGTTCTACTACAGTTGTAAACCAAGATTCTATCAATGCGGCTAACCTGGCTGATTCTTTAGCTAAAGTTGCTGCTGCAACTCCAACTTTGGATTCTACAGTTAAAGTTATTGATTCTACTATGAAAGCTGTTGACTCTACAGTTAAAGCTGACAAGAAGTAATTCTAAGGATTTTTCATATGGCAAGCAATCGTTAAGCCGTCCCCATTCCTGGGGAGGGCTTCTTTTTTAACTGTGGTTTTAATTAATAATCACATCGGTCATCCAGGCGTTTTAATTTAGATACATATCAATAGTTGCCAAGGTGCAGCAGATTAAAATGATTGGATTTTTAAAAGGGGAAGTATGGCTTGTTTATCAACCTTGCAGGTTATCGGTTGAGGCATATTAAAGTAACCCGCACCCAATCATTTTTTTCAGGATTCAAATTGGTTATATAAAATAGCTGATGGTTTGCAAGTATGTTGCCAAACTGCCAACTGAGTAAATGCTAATTGTTTCCATTTATCTTAATTAAAACAAATACCGAAATGACTTTCGAAGAATTAGGCATTGAAGCAGGTTTGCTTCAATCAGTAACGGCTTTAGGATTTACCGAGCCCACTCCCATTCAGGAACAAGCGATTCCTATATTATTAGCCGGCACCAAAGATTTTATTGGCCTTGCCTCTACCGGAACCGGTAAAACGGCAGCCTTTGGTTTGCCCCTTTTACAGTTGGTAGATAAAGACCAACGTTTTCCCCAAGCCCTTATTATTTGCCCAACAAGGGAACTTTGTATCCAGATAACTGAAGATATAAAGAAATTTAAAAAGCATCAGCCCGGCACCAATGTAACTCCTGTATATGGTGGCACATCCATCAGTATGCAAATACGTGACCTTAAAAAAGGTACGCATATAGTGGTAGCTACGCCCGGCCGTTTGATAGATTTAATAGAACGCAAAGCCATCGACCTAAGCCAAATCCATTATGTGGTATTGGATGAAGCAGATGAAATGCTGAACATGGGTTTTAGAGAAGATATTGAGCATGTGCTGCAGTTTACCCCTAACCGCCAAAGCACCTGGCTTTTTAGTGCCACAATGCCGCCGGAAGTAAGGCAGATAAGCAAACGTTTTATGAAAACGCCTGCTGAAATTACCATTGGCAAGGTAAATTCCACCAATGTAAATATCGATCACCAATACTGCATTGCCAGCGGCCACAACCGCTACGAAGTGCTGAAACGCATTATCGATTTTAATCCCGGCATGTACGGTATTATTTTTACGCGTACCAAGCTTGATGCACAAGGCATAACCGAAACATTAACCCGGGAAGGTTACGACATTGAAGCCCTGCATGGCGATCTTAGCCGGCAGCAACGTGATGCGGTGATGAACCGTTTTCGCCAAAAAACAATTCAGCTGTTAATAGCTACCGACGTAGCTGCCCGTGGTATAGATGTAAATTAGCCACGTTATTAACTACGAACTGCCCGATGATATTGAGGTGTACACACACCGCAGCGGCCGTACAGGTCGTGCAGGTAATCAGGGTATTTGTATTTCTATCCTTGCTGCAAAAGATGTTTACAAGCTTCGCAGCATAGAAAGACTGGTAAATAATAAGTTCCACAAATTGGATATACCAAGTGGTAAAGACGTTTGCCGCAAACAGTTTTTCCATTTTATAGATAAGATGATGAACACCGACATTAGCCATGGTGAATACGAAACGTATATTCCATTGCTGAATGAAAAATTTGCAGACATAAGTAAAGAAGAAATTTTGCAACGTGTAGCCGGCCTGGAGTTCGACCGCTTTTTGAAATACTATGAAAATGCCGCTGACCTTAACCTTCGCCAGGACGATAGCAAACGTCGTGAACGTACCCCATTGAGAGATGGCGATAGAAGTGCGGGCCCAAGAGACCGTGACCGTGATACACAAGGCCGTACATTTAGCCGAGGCGCTACAGGTTACAGTCGTTTGTTTGTAAACCTTGGTACGAAGGATGGTTTTTACAAAGCCAGTTTTTTACAATTTGTTTTAGACATGAGCGACCTTAAAAAGGAAGCCCTTGGCAAAATAGATATGCGGGATATGAATAGTTGGATAGAAGTAGAATCGGGTTCAATGAACAAGATGATTAAATCCATAGACGGTAAAATGTACAAAGGCCGCAAAATAAGAATGAACGATGCCGATACCGGTGATCGTCGTAAGTCAGAAGATTAGTTGATTGGTTGATTAGTTGATTGGTTGATTAGTTGATTTGTTAATTAGTTGATTTGTCAGTATATGAGTTTTATAAGAGGCTGTCTCAAAAGTAAAATGAACGCTCTGAGAATTGCTTAAACGAAAATTGTTTCCATCACCTACCCGAATAAAAAGAGGCTGCCTCATACTT
>JAYUTQ010000619.1:0-2558 GCA_043755055.1 Chitinophagaceae bacterium
AAATTGACTGCTAAAGCAAATAATGCAACGATGGAAATTCTTTTCATAAAATTTAATTTCCATAATAACGACCAATTTTGGGCCACCGTTACAAGACAAAAGTTAAAAATTTGTTGTCTAAAAATTAAGACCCGTAGTTATAGAAAACAAGCTGGTGAACTTTTTATCAGTTTCAAGAAAATAGTAATCAAAGTAGGTTTCGGGTTGTACATAAAATTTACCGATTTCATACATGAGGTTTAAAGACAGGCCCAATGAATAAAACTGAAATCCTTCATTCACAATCCGAAATCTGTTGTCAGGCCTTTTTGCCACAAAATTGCTAACCAGTTTGTTGCTATGA
Organism: Chitinophagaceae bacterium; assembly: GCA_043755055.1. GTDB lineage: Bacteria > Bacteroidota > Bacteroidia > Chitinophagales > Chitinophagaceae > JAZKFT01. The sequence goes on from JAYUTQ010000619.1 coordinate 344, forward strand.
GACAGTATGGTGGTATTGCTACTTCCGGCATTCAGCATCAGCATTGGGGTAAACGATAAACCATCGTTTGCAGATAGCACATCGTACCAATTAAAATCATGTTGCACACTTGCCGAAACTGAAAAATCGGCCTGTTTTGTTTTTTGAGAATCAATTACAAAAACCTGGTTTCCCTGCGGCCCACGAACCCTGCCTCTAAATACGCTTGTGTATTTACCGGTAGCATACCCGAGCATAAGGCCGGGCTGTATTACTCCCTTTGTTAGGAATAAATAACCATAAAATTCATGGTCGTAGGGCGTTGCAAAATCGGGTAGGGTGTCTTTTGCTTTAGTAAAATAACGGGTGTAGGATACACCGCCGGAAAGTTTTCCGCCACCACTGTAATCGTAGGCAGGCGTTATGGAGTATTGGTAAAAACCACCTTTGGAATTACTGAGATTTAAATAACCAAGGCCGCTTAAGCTTAATCCGCTTTTATGATAATACCCGGCACCGGGTTTAAAACTCATTACGTTTTCGGTGCTTTGTTGTGAGTTAAGGGAGTAATTATTTCTACTAAACAATTGGTTTCCCAGGTTCATATTTACATTGAAATAGCTTTCGTTTTCTCCCAATAAATCTTTGAGCAGGGCAAGGTCCATAGCCATAGAATCGAGCATGGCCGTAGTATCGATAACTCTTTTGTTAGGAGGAACAGGATTGGATTGGGAAAATGTATTGAGTGAACTTAAAACAAAAATGACAACGCATAACTTTTTCATGCAAGGGAGATTAAGTGTAAAAACTTGCACCAAAATAAGGAGTTTAGTTGATTAGTTCATCTGTTCACTGGTTCATTGGGGCCATGGGTTCATTGGGTCATTTGTTCACTGGTTCATCTGTTCACTGGTTCACAATTTTTTTGTCAAATTGATTTTTGAGCAAATTGACAAAACAAACGAACCAATCAACTAATCAACCAATCAACCAATCAACTAATACCCCGTACTGCCATCCCTAACCGTTACTTTCTTTTTACCTGCATTCTTTTTTTCCCAATCCAATATTTCTTTCGTTTTTACAGCCAATGCTTTTTTCTTTAGCGAAGCGGCGGTAGTATCGCTTAAAGGTTGTTTCTTTTTTACCCCAAACATTGCCAAAGGGTTTTCAGTAGTATCTCTAAACCAAGATTCAGTTTTTGTAATAAATCCGGTGCGTGGTTCATAATATGTCCATTTGCCATGCTTCATGGCGTAACCTTCATTTTTAATTACAACAGATTTCATTACGCCATCCTGATAAAGATCCGGCACATCTATCGTATCATATTCCTTGTCAGGATCGAGGGCTTTCCAGCTTTCCTCTCTTTCTAATCCTTCTCTGGTAAAATATTGGCTAATGCCGTTTTGCAATCCCCACCTATAATTTTCCATAGAAAGCACATCACCCTGCAGGTTGTATTTTCTCCACAAACCTTCCTTTTTGTCGTTTTTATAAACACCTTCTTCTTCGTAACCTGGATTGCCCCTAAGCGGATTGGTTCGCTCCATCCATTTTCCTTGCTTTCTGTTTTTGGCATCAGTACAATTAACAGTATCGCCTCCATTGATGAGCTTAAATGTTTTGCATTGACCAAATACATCAGCCGTAAAAGCCATTCCTGTAAAAACAAGCAATAGCAGTTGGCCAATGTTGCGGATAGAAGTATTTTGAGGCTTCATAGTTTAAAACTTACGTGATAATGATGGTAAAATTAACGAAAAGCACAGCTAGTTTGTTACTCATGGCTTGCTTTCAATTAGCTGCCTTTGCACAAATTAAGCCAACCACTGCTGATGAAAGGTTAAAAAGTTTTGAGAGAAAAAAGCAGTTGGCTGCAGCTACCAATTTTAAAACTGCATTTAAAAATATTGGCCCTGCAGCAATGAGTGGCCGTGTGGTAGATGTAGATGTAAACCCCGCCGACCCTACCGAATTTTATGTGGCTTATGCTACCGGCGGTTTATGGCAAGCCGAGATAGGCCCAGTTTTTTCCATTATCGGTGCTTTTAAAAACACCAATACCACTGTACGACGAACGGCTGCTATTGGCTTCGCCGGTGCCCAGCCAAATGGTTCTTGTAGGCCAATGAACGGCCACATCGCCAAGGCCTATTACATTGTCGTTGTCAAAAATGGGTAAAAAACTTTGGCCATTATTTACGGTGTGCCATAAACCGCCGGTAGCATAAGC
>JAYUTQ010000620.1:0-13708 GCA_043755055.1 Chitinophagaceae bacterium
CTAAATGGAGGATTACAAGCAACTGCATCGAATTCGATCTTTTTTGAAGGGTTCATTTCATTAAACAGATGCCATTCATTAAGCAAAGTATCTCCGTGAAATATTTCAAACTCAGAGTCCTTCATTCCGTGCAAAAGCATATTCATTCGGGCAAGGTTGTACGTAGTGATGTTTTTCTCCTGTCCGTAAACTTTACCTATATGGCCTCCATTTTCTCTTGCCCGGGATCTTAAATTCAATAATAACGATCCTGAGCCACTAGTGATGTCTAAAATTTTATCTAGTTTTTTTCGATAACCTGATGATGGATCCTGACTATCTAACAGGACAATTTTCGAAACGATGGTGGAAATTTGCTGTGGTGTATAAAACTCTCCTGCTTTTTTGCCAGAACCTGCTGCAAATTCGCCTATCAAATATTCATAGGCATCTCCCAAAGTATCGGAGTCAGCAGAGAATTCTGCAATGCCTTCTGCAATTTTCTGAATGATGGTGCAAAGTTTCTTGTTTCTTTCGGCTGATGTTTTACCCAGTTTTTCAGAATTCAAATTGATTTCTGAAAACAAGCCTTGAAAAGCGTTTTCAAAGGATTCATTCTCTATATATCGAAAGCCTGATTCAAGTGTTACTAACAGCTCTGGGTTTTGAGTACGTGCCATTTCGCTGATATTACTCCACAAGTGGTTAGGTTCTATTACATAATGCACTTTTCTGCGCATCTGCTTTTCAAACTCTTTTACCTCATCCGGATTCTCATGATACCATTTACCAAGGGGTGAAATAGGGATATGCTTAGTTTTTTCTATTTTCAAATCCTTACCTCTATTATCAGAGTAGCTACGATTTTTTTTTTCGATTTCTATCTCTAAATCATGTTTTTGCAGCGTAATAAAAAGATTCTCTGTTGGATAGTCCTTGCCTAATTCCTTTTTTGCCGCTTCCTCATAGTTGTACGACAAATACCGAAGAAAAAGAAATGAAAGCATATAATCACGGAAATCATCTGCATTCATAGCACCTCTCAAATCATCTGCAATGTTCCAAAGGGTTTTACCTAATTGCTGTTGGTCTTTATTTGTCATTTACTTTATTAAATTTTGAATTTGTGGCTTTATAAATAAATAAGTAAATGCCTGTCTATCAAGGCATTATGGTTTTTTTGTTCGAAAGCGTGATTTTCCAATGAAATAAAAATTAAGCCCAAAAAGGCACATAGGATGCAAATTTTTTAGAAGAATTTTCAGGGTCTGAAGCTTTTATCAAACCTGATTCTACGGTTTCAGCTATAATTTTTGAAGCCATTGACACATTATTAACTGCTATTTTAAACCGTTTCCTCACGGACTGATTATTTACGACTTGATTATTTACATAATTCAAGCAAGTATGCTGATAGCAAGCTCTTATTCTATCTTCAATATTCATTCGGGTTAATGCAGTTGGAGCATATAAAATAACTCTTGTATAATCATCGCCCCTGATAAATTTGGGAGCAGGCAATTGATAAACTTCAATAGCATTAATGGCTCTATCAATTCCACTTCCTCGTTCTTCGCAGATATTTAATCTTCTCATCAATGAAGCAAGGCTTTCATTTCTTGATTTAGGTGCAGTATCTATGAATCTGTTTACATCAACCAATGGAATACCCGGGTTTGTAATTTCAATTCTGTCGGTAAATATTTCAACGAGTACACCCGAACCAGTTACAGAAAAATCCTGATGAATAATTGCGTTTGCTACAAATTCACGAATAGCCACTTCAGGATAGACTTTTACTTTTTTACGAAGTGCATTCTCTATCACTTCGTTAGATGGTAATTGATCCATTATATAGTTTACCATTCCTTCAAACCCAGAAGCATAACCTCTGCCGCCTTCTTGCTCTTTTAAAGCATTAATCCTACTTGTTTCTTTATAAACAATTACACGAACAGCTTTTCGTTTTAGGTCTTTAAAATTTTTTAAATCCTTTGCAAACAGAATAGCTCCTAAATTTAAAACATCCCAACCTTGTGCTGATTTTTTGATTAAATCTTCATTGGCTAAGGTTTGTAAAATACTCAGTTTGGTATCGGGCAATCTCTTTTCCTGAAGCGTAAAATAGCTATCATAATCTACCAACTTTAATACCTCATCATCGTTTACACTGCTTTCTGCTTTTTGTGATTCAAAATCTACACCTGTGGATAGTGCTATTAATGATTTTACTTCTTGTCTTGAGAGTTTTACAGTTTGGCCGGCACTTCGCTTATAACTGTTGTAAATATCACCACTTCTAAGATTTACAGGTTTATCATGATATTCAGGGATTTTAATAAATAAAACTGCCTGACCATTAAAATCTGCTACTGCATGTTCAATACCAATGGGTTGAGCTAAATTGTTTCTGGCAATATTGCCCAGTTTCTGCACAGTTTCATCCATTTCTTGCTTGGTAAGTGGTTTTGAAGAACCATCATTTGCAATACCATATGCTAAATACCCGCCTGATGGATAATTGGCATATGCGGATATATGCTGAGCCAGGCGATCAGTTTTATCAGACAAGCCACTTTTCCAATCCAGTTCATTCAATTCTTGTGGAACGGGTTTTAAACTTCGTGTTAAAAGCTGTATCGATGTATGTATCCAATTTTCCATATTCTAATCAATTATTTTAGGAAACAACCCCTGAATCAACCCCTTTTTGTGCAACTTCAACTGCTCTATTTTCTCCGCTTGTGCCGTAATGAGTGCATCTAAAGATGAAAGACAAGAAGCGATTTTTTGTTGTTCGAGAATTGACGGAAGTTTAATTGGTAAATTAAAAAAGTCTCCATTTCGAATATGAACTTGCGTACTTCCTACCATTATTGCATTTACTAATTTTCTATAAAGGATGGAATTAGAAAAATGAATTAAGAAATCAGGAAAGATTGTCTTTTGGTGTTTTAATCCATATACTCCTTGTGCAAGAATGTATTTTTTAGACCCATTAAATTTAACTATGTACCCAATACTTGGACCAGAAGGAACCAAGTCCCTTAAAGTGGTTATCAAATATGAGCTGTCAACAACTGATTGCAAGTTATTGTGGTAAAAACTTTCTGAACAATAGGTAGGAGTGTTCACATTCAAATTTAACCTTCCACCTTCATTTATTGCTTTCTTTGGAATAACCTCATATTCTGAGTATGGAGCAAAGTCTGTTGGAGTTAATGGTGCTCCCCCTTTATGAGATTCGATATGGTAACCTATTTTATCATTTCTCCACTCCCCATCATTTTCAAACTCCTTAAACCGATACTTAGGCACCGTTTCACCCTCTTGCGGAAAAAGGTTTTGCATCAAACCTTTTTTGTAGTCTTTGAGTAAATCTAACTTTTGGCTATTGGCAGTAATGACTTCATCTAAAGAACAAATACAGGATGCGATTTTTTGTTGTTCGGGTATTGTTACATGAAATAATTTTGAGTTGTATACAATATCACTACTGATATTTTGAACAATGCCCCCAGCTGAAAGCCTTTTATACTGCTTTTGCATAAAATCAGAATTCAGCAATTGTAACAAAAATGGTTTGGTAAAGTGATTCTCGTATTTACGAAGTACAAACCATCCATCATAAATACATCCTTCTATTGCTAGTTCATAGGTTTTTCCATAACTCATTGAATTAGCTAAAATCAATTCACCTTTTCCAACTCTCCTTGATTTTTCAGCACCTTTTGATGTGATTTTCTCCTCAACTTGATAGATGACTGAGTTTATAGCGTTTTTAGTATCTCCAATTTTTATCCAATTAACCCCAGATTTATCTTGGGTCAAGTATTCCTGAATTGGTCTTGGCGAACTTCCTCTATCAAGTTTAATAAACTTTGAAAACTCTATTAAATCCCATTCTCCCCCATTCTTAAATTCAGGAAAACGCAATTCGGGTATCAATTTTTCTTTAATCATAAGCTGCTAATCCTGAAATTTCACGCCCTTCGGCTATTTTTTTTAATTGGGGAACTAAGTCTGTCATTAATGCTAATTCTTTTACTCTGCGTTCTTTCCAGCTAAGTTCTAATGGAGCTAAAAGGTCGGTGAGTTTTTCTCCGTCAAAAATCATTCGGCTCATTATGGCATCTACAAATGCTTTTAAGTCGGCCGTTTGCAAGCCGTTGATATGGGCAATAGCCGCCAGTTCATTTTCGTTTTTCTCTATTTTAAAAGTTTCGTAACCTTTAATTAGGGTATCTACATCTTGTCCGCTGTTCCAGTCAAGCCCATTAATGTATTCCGTTAAATCATCCAGTTCGTCCATCAGGTTGGCATTAGCACTTAGCAGGCTTATCACCTGCGCCTTGGTCATTTTTTCCTTTGCCGGTTTCTTCTGCGTACTGTCGGCTATCAGTTTCATTATATAGTCGTAGTCTATTACAGCAGAGGCAAACAGCACAAATTCAAAATCCAGTTGCTGAATTTGTGGCGGTGCTTCATCGCCATCCCTTTCCTGAATTTCTCTTAGCTGCTTTGCTGTTTCTATGTAAGCGCTTCTAAAATTTTGAAGCATTTCTTTTGGTAAAATGTCTTCAATTTTAGTTTGCTGCTCGGCGGTTATGTCGGTGTATTGATCTAACTGGGTTTTTAGCCTTTGTACTTCTTTAAAGTTTTTTATAAAAGAGATTTTTGCAGCATCGCCCCTTAGGTTATACACTTCCTGTGGTTCGCTTGCCAAATTATGTTGCTGCATAAACACGCCCAATTTTTCTACTGCCTCCTTATATTTATCAATAACTACTGGTGCAGGGTCTATCAGCCATATTTCTTTTGCTCTTTCATTGTCTTCGCCGGAAAACAGTGCTATTGCCTGGTTTACGGCGTCTTGCTGCGAACGAAAATCTAAAATATTACCATATGGTTTGGTATCGTTTAGCACACGGTTGGTTCGGCTGAATGCCTGTATTAATCCATGGTGTTTCAGGTTTTTATCCACGTACAGTGTATTGAGGTATTTGGAATCGAAACCAGTAAGCAGCATATCTACCACTATTGTAATGTCTATCTTGTTGCTGTGGGGATAGTCTTTGTTACTGTATTTCTGGTCTTTAATGCGTCTTTGCACATCCTGGTAATACAAATCAAATTCGGTGATGCTGTGATTAGAACCAAATTGAAGGTTGTAGTCAGCAATAATGGTTTTGAGTGCTGCCTTTTTTTCTTCCGGGTGCTGTTTATTGTCTTCTTTTTCCTGCACTAAATCCTCCTGTATTTGCTGTATGTCTTTGTTTCCTTCGGCAGGAGGAGAAAACACACAGGCAATATGTAATGGAATGTATTCAGGGTTTTCGTCCTGCTTCTTTTTTTGGATGGTTTTAAAAAGCTGATAATATTCTATTGCATTGTTTATAGAAGCCGTTGCCAAAACCGCATTAAAACGCCTTGAATTAGTAGCGGTGTTGTGTTTGGCCAAAATAGCTTCTACCACAGCTTGTTGGGCAATAGGTTCGCCAGGTTTAGGTGTCTGTGTACCTTTTCCCTTAAAATAATCAATATGAAACCGCAATACATTTTTGTCATCAATGGCGTGGGTGATGGTGTAGGTGTGTAATGGTTGCTGAAATATGTCCTTCGTGGTTACGTAGGAAGCCTCTTCGTTTTCACGTACCTGATAAGTTGCATTTTCATCAAAAATGGGTGTACCTGTAAAACCAAATAATTGAGCATTTGGGAAAAAATCTTTTATTGCTTTATGGTTCTCTCCGAATTGAGACCTGTGGCACTCGTCAAATATGAATACAATTCGTTTGTTTTTTAATGGCTCAAGGCGTTCCTTGTAGTTTTTTGTATTTGTACCGTCTAATGCCAAACCTAATTTTTGGATGGTGCAGACTATCACTTTGTCTGTATAATCGGTAGATAGTAAGCGTCTTACCAAAGCTTCGGTATTGGTATTTTCTTCCACACTTCCTTCCTGAAATTTATTGAACTCTTCACGGGTTTGCCTATCAAGGTCTTTACGATCCACCACAAACAAACATTTCTCAATATCTGGGTTGTCTTTCAGCAGGGTAGAAGCTTTAAAAGACGTCAAAGTTTTACCACTACCTGTAGTATGCCAGATATACCCATTGCCTCTGTTCTCCTTAATGCAATCAACAATGTCTTTTACGGCATAAATCTGATAGGGCCGCATAATCAGTAATTTCTGTTCGCTTTCTACCAGCACCATATACTTGCTTATCATTTCGCCCAGTGTACACTTGGTAAGGAATTTCTCTGTAAAATCATGTAAGCCGTTGATTTTTTTATTATCCCTATCCGCCAGTTCATACACCGGTAAAAATTGTTCCTCTGCATTAAAGGCAAAATGCTTATTCTTATTATTGGCGAAATAGAGTGTTCTTCCTCCATTGCTCACTATGAACAACTGCATGTAGCAAAGCAACGAATTGGCATATCCATTGCCCGGTTCATTTTTGTAATCTACAATTTGCTGCATGGCTTTCCTGTGCGAAATATCTCCTTTTTTTAGTTCAATCTGCACCATAGGCAAGCCGTTAATCAGCAAAATAATATCATAGCGTTGATGACTGTTTTCGGTATTGGTGCGCAGTTGACTGATAATTTCAAAATCATTCTTGCACCAATCCTTATTATTCACCAATGTATAATGCAATGGTGTTCCGTCTTCTCTTTGAAAGTATTGTCTTTCACGAAGCATTTTTGATGCAACAAACACATCAGGTTTTACTATTTCTTCCCGTAAGCGTAAAAATTCGTTTTCTGTAAGCCGCACACGGTTTAATGCTTCAAATTTGTTTTTGAAGTTTTGTTCCAATGTTTTCCTATCCACTATTTCGGGTCGATAAATGTATTTAAGCTCTGTTAGGTGCTTAATCAGGGTTTCTTCTATTTGGTATTCTTTGTTCATTAAAGTGGTGTCCAAATTTATTTTACAATGTACTTATCTGGCATTTCCGCACAATAGTTTTTCTTTTCTAATCGCATTTTCCTGTAGTTTCAGGTTAGCTGCAAGATTAAAATACTACCAACGAACATAGCCAATTTATTACCCCGTACAAAACTGTTTATGTGAAAAATATTTGAGATAAAGGTTCCGGTTCGTGGGACACGAACCGGTGCAAAAGTGCAGAAGTGAGAAAAGGGTTAGTCATCAAAAAAATCCTGATAACCAACCCTTTTCAATATTCAAATTATTACCATTGACCTATTGACCAACAAAGTTCTAAGCTTCCCTTCCATGGCAGGCTTTAAACTTCTTACCGCTGCCGCAGGGGCAAGGGTCGTTGCGGCCGATTTTGGGGCCTACTTTTATGGGTTCCTGTTTTACGGGTACATCGCTTGGGTCGTGGTAATCGTTGCCCTGACTGATCATTTCGGGCTGGCGTTCGCCGGCTGGTAATTGTTCGGTACGCTGCTGACGCATTTTGCTCATGTCGGTTTTTTCGGCACGGCCTTCATGTATTTCCTGCTGCTGCTCTACCGGTATGCCGCTGTGGCAAAGAAATTGAACCAGTTCTTTGTTCAGTCCGCTTTCCATTCTTTTAAACAGGTTGAAAGCTTCAATCTTATAAATCACCAACGGATCTTTTTGTTCGTAAGATGCTGTTTGCACACTTTGCTTTAGGTCATCCATGCTCCGCAGGTGTTCTTTCCAGGCATCATCTATAAGGCCCAGCGTAATGTTGCGTTCCATGGCATTCAGCAGTTCTGCGCCACCGGTGCTTACTGTTTTATCCAGATTGGCCAATACCTGCATGGCCTTTTTACCATCGGTAAATGGCACTACCACATTCTCAATATGGCTGCCCTGCTGCTTGCGAATATTGGTAAAAACCGGCAAGGCTTGTTTGGCCAATTCGGCTTTCTTTGTATTGTAATTGTTGATGGCCTCCTCGTACAATCGCTGGCTGAGGTCGTTTTCTTTTTTGCTGTTGAAATCGCTTTCTGCTATGGCAGTATCAATAGCAAGGTTAACGATGCTGCCCATTTTTAAGGCTTCGTAATCGTTACTGTCTTTGCAACTGTTTACAAGGTCGGCGGCAGTAATGTAAAAGGCATTGTCAAGATCCAAAGCCAATCGTTCTCCGAACAAGGCGTGGCGGCGGCGGCTGTAAATAACCGTACGCTGCTTGTTCATCACATCATCATATTCCAGCAGGCGTTTACGGATGCCAAAGTTGTTTTCTTCTACTTTTTTCTGAGCCCTTTCGATGCTTTTGGTAATCATGCTGTGCTGTATTACTTCGCCTTCTTTATAGCCCATTCTGTCCATAAGGCTGGCAATACGTTCGCTGCCAAACATACGCATCAGGTCGTCCTCAAGGCTGCTGAAAAACTGGCTACTTCCAGGGTCACCCTGCCGGCCGGCACGGCCACGCAACTGCCTGTCCACACGGCGGCTTTCGTGGCGTTCGGTACCTACTATGGCCAATCCACCGGCTTCTTTAACACCCGGCCCCAGCTTAATATCCGTACCACGGCCAGCCATGTTGGTGGCAATGGTTACAGCACCGGCAAGGCCTGCTTCAGCTACCACTTGTGCTTCCCTTGCATGCTGCTTAGCGTTCAAAACATTGTGCGGAATCTTCTTGCCCGTAAGCATTTTACTGATCAGTTCACTTACTTCCACACTTGTGGTACCTACCAGGCAAGGGCGGCCCGCATTACGCAGATTTTCTATTTCTTCTATTACCGCTTTATACTTTTCCCTTTTGGTTTTGTACACCAAATCGTGTTGGTCTTTACGGATAAATGTGCGGTTGGTAGGTATGGTTACTACATCTAATTTATAAATGTCCCACAACTCTGCGGCTTCTGTTTCGGCCGTACCCGTCATACCACAAAGCTTGTGGTACATACGGAAATAATTCTGCAACGTAACCGTGGCGTATGTCTGTGTAGCAGCCTCAATTTTTACATTCTCTTTAGCCTCAATCGCCTGGTGTAAACCATCGCTGTAGCGGCGGCCTTCCATAATACGGCCGGTTTGTTCATCCACTATTTTTACCTCACCTTCAATCACTACATATTCCACATCTTTATCAAACAAGGTGTACGCTTTCAGCAATTGCTGAACGGTATGTATCCGGTCGGCTTTTAATGTGTACTCGTTTAGCAACGCCTCTTTTTGTTGAAATTTTTCATCGGCAGGCAAGTCGCTTTTTTCTATTTTGCTAAGGCCTACGCTAATGTCGGGCAATACAAAAAAATCAGGGTCTTCGCCGCTTTTAGTAATGGCTTGTATGCCTTTGTCTGTAAGGTCTACCTGATTATTTTTTTCATCTATATAAAACAATAAACCTTCGTCCACCTTTGGCATTTCCTTGCTTTGGTCGGCGAGGTAGTAGTTCTCTATTTTTTGCAGTTTTACCCTGGTGCCCGGTTCACTTAAAAATTTAATCAATGCACTGTTTTTGGGCAAACCACGTTGGGCCCGCATTAAAGCCAGCCCGCCATCTTTAGGGTCGTCGTTGTTTTCAGAAAATTTCTTTTTGGCTTCAATTAAAGCGGCGTTGGTAATGCGGCGTTGTTCATCAAACAATTGCAATACCCTTGGCTTTAAAATATGGTATTGCTGATCGTCGCCTTTTGGCACCGGCCCACTGATGATCAATGGGGTACGTGCATCATCAATCAATACGCTATCCACCTCATCCACCATGGCAAAATGGTGTTTGCGTTGCACCATTTCTTCCGGGCTGTGTACCATGTTGTCACGCAGGTAATCAAAGCCAAATTCGTTATTGGTACCATAGGTAATATCGGCCAGGTAAGCCTTGCGGCGTTCTTCGGTGTTGGGTTGGTGTTTATCTATACAATCCACCGTTACACCCAGCCATTCAAACAAGGGGCCGTTCCACTCACTGTCCCTGCGGGCCAGGTAATCGTTTACGGTTACAATGTGTACACCTTCGCCGGTAAGTGCGTTGAGGTAGGCAGGTAAGGTACTTACCAAAGTCTTTCCTTCACCCGTGGCCATTTCAGATATTTTACCGCTGTGCAAAACGGCACCACCGATTAGCTGCACATCGTAGTGTACCATGTTCCAAGTTACCTCGCCGCCGGCAGCCAGCCATGTATTTTTATAAATGGATTGGTCGCCAATGATGGTTACATGGGATTTTTTTACACTTAAATTCCTGTCGAGTTCTGTAGCTGTGGAGATGATTTCGGTGTTGGTGCTAAAACGCCTCGCCGCTTCTTTAATGGTAGCAAAGGCCTCCGGCAAAATCTGATTCAGCACTTCCTCTATCTTTTCGTCACGAAGTTTTATCAGCTTGTCCACTTCCTGATAAATAACATCTTTATCAGTAAGGTGATCGACATCCATGGCTTCGCCTTCGGCTTTTTTAGCAGCAATTTCAGCGTCAATACCAGATAGGTATTCCGTAATCCGGCTGCGGAAACGGTCGGAATTGGATCGCAGTTCGTCGTTGCTGATAGATTGGTACTTATCAAAAAAAGTATTTACCTGAGCTACAATGGGGGTGATTTTCTTTACATCCTTCTCACTTTTATTGCCTCCAAAAAGCTTACTTAAAAATCCTGCCATATAAATTACGTGTTGTTGGGTATTAAACCGGTTGTTTAAATAATTGATTTTTACTGTCAATAATCGGGCAGTTACAGTATTGTTGGCCAAATTGACAGCAAAGCCTTTTACAGGACGCCAAAAGTAGTAGTTTGCTCATAGTTATCGGCTTTGGCCTTATCATTTTTAAATAAAAACACTTAATGAAACGAGTTGTAACCGTGTTGTTACTTACACTTATAAGTACATCAATTTTTGCCCAAGGCAATAACACATTAACTACCACAGGTAAGATAGATTCTTTAGCCGATGGGTGGGGCAAAAAAACCACTTATGTTGGGGAGATTAAAAACAAAACCGCCAATGGGTTAGGCATGGCTATTTACGGCAACGGAAACATGCGACGGTATACGGGCTACTTTGTAAATGGAAAATATGAAGGCAGGGGCATATTGCTTTATACAGGCGGCGGCTTTTTAAGCGGTACCTGGAAAAATGGGCAAATGGAAGGAATGGGGGCTTATTGCTCACCGGAAAATATTTTTTATGTTGGTAATTTTAAAGAAACGAATCAAGACGGGCAAGGCACGTCTTTATACAACAATGGAAATATCCTTTCGGGCAGTTTTAAGAATGGTTTGCTTGATGGTAGGGTCATTTTTATAAGTAACAATAGCCAAATTACCAATGATAATATATATGTGAATGGTAAAAAAAATGGACAAGGATATCAATATGATTTGGCTAATAAAAAACTATTTGAAGGTATTTGGAAAGATGGGGAATGGGAAAAAGCTACCACAGGTAACTATGCCAGTTATTTAAAGAACAGCTCTTTTTTGGGTGAAAAAACGAGTGACCATTATATTATGGGCTGCACCAATGAAAAAGCCGGTCTTCACTTAACAGCGTTTTATTATGATATAGCAAAAAAGACCGGTTATTACGGTACCTATAACAATAGCAAATTAGAAGATGGTGCCTATGTAGTAGAAAATGAAAAAAAATTTGTAGGCAAATACAAAGAAGGTGTGCCTAACGGGTATTGTTACAGGCTAACTAACAATAAGGAAACCAAAAGCGAAAATTATCAGGAGGGTGAATTTGTAAACGGTAAATTAATTGGTGTTAAAAGCCTGGGCATAGCCCTTAAACTTGAATGGGTATATTATGGCAATTTTACCGACAAAGGCGAATACAGCGGTAAGGCATGGATGGGTAATAAATACTATTTACAAAGCGGCGATTTTGACAATACAGCAATGAGTGGCAACGGCTGGCAAATAGATAACAATGGCTATTGCATAAAAGGTACCTGGAAAAATGGTGAGGTTGCAGTAGCCCAATCGCTTACCGATAACGACGGAACACCCATAAGCCTGGCACCCAAAACCATGGCAGAAACTTTAAACATACTAAGCCAGGATTTTAAGAAAAATACGATTAGCAGCATTGCCAGTGGTAGATACGAAAGCGATGTATTTAACTGGGTAGGTGACTGCTACAATGGATTGCTACAAATACCAGGTTCGGAGAACAAAAGTTACAGCGCTGAATACTTAGATGGTGATGAAATCTATTATACAACTATTTATAAGACATCCAAAAATTTTGCTGAAGCCAACAGAAAATATATCGAGTTATGTAAGCAGGTTCAGGCCGCAGCCGTTACAAATACAAAAGGTAGAACGCCATTAAAATTAATGGGTAATTTGATTGCAGCGAAAGAAGAAGACGAAGTAAGTATGAGTTCTTTTTCTTTACCCACCACAGCTAAAAACCCAACCCAATTTCATGTAACAGTTGTATTAATGAACGACAAAAAAGCTGGCGTTTACAAAACCATACTCTTATGTGGCAATAAAATGGATTATGATATTTGGGAGTATGAAGATTAGTTTTTTGCAACACCTTAACATACCTCTTCTCAATCATCAGCATTAATATCCAAACCCTATAACCATGCAAAAATTAACCATTGCAGTAGCCATAATATTAATGGCAAGTTGCAGAAGCAACGAGATCGGAAATAGTAAAGATGTAAACCCCGATGCCATTTATCAGGAGTATCATGTATCGGCTACCGAAGGAGAAAGCGAAGCCACCTTTGGTGCACAATTTCGCTTTGGCGGCGATAACGGCACAACGCTTGTACTAAACGATAAAAGCAAGGTTAGTTTTGATGGAAAAGTATTGGCAGTAGATAGCAGTGACGGCATGGGTGCCTATTACCAAACCAAACTCCCCATGGCAGCTGCCACAGGAAACCACAAATGGATATTTACCGATGGTAACGAAAAAAACTACACCAATTCATTTAACCTGCAGCCATTTAAATTGGTTACCAATTTTATAAAGCCCATACCACAAGCCAATCTGGAACTGAATTTCAGCGGATTGCAGGACAATGACGAAATCAACATTAGCATTGGCGACACCAGTTATTTGAGCCGCTACCAGGATATAGATACGACCGTGAAAATTAGTGGCGGCAAAGTAATAATAGCTGCCAGTCAAATAAAGAAACTTGCTCCCGGCCCGTTAATCATTGATATTTCGAAACAACAAAATATAATCCTGAAGGAACCAACAAAAGAGGGCGGGGCAATTATGTACAGTTATCAGCTACAAACCAGGAAGGCGGTTTTAAAAAAATAGTATTCAGCCATTTAAACTTTTTGTAAGGTTAGCCGTAACATATGTATGATACGGTTAACCTTTTTTATTGCATGTGTAATTTCAACCACAATACTTGTGGCACAACCGCTGCCCTTGGATTTAAAAACATTCAGAACAGAACAGCTACAGCTACAGCAAAAAGGCATGACTGTGCTAGGCGGATGGGCCGCAGCCAATATTTTAAGTGGTGCATACCACAGCGGCAACACAAGTGGCAGTACCAAATACTTTCACCAAATGAATATGTATTGGGGCATTGTAAATGGTGCATTGGCAAGTGCTACTTTTTTACGCATGCCTGCAGCCAAAAAGAAAGAATTGAATTTTGCTAAAACGCTAAAAGAACATCAGGGTATTGAAAAAATATTTCTTTTGAATGCCGGCCTTGATGTGGCCTACATGACTGCTGGCATTGCTTTAAAAGAAGCCAGTAAAAATAATCCGGCCAAAAGAGACCGCCGATTTGGTTACGGTAACAGTTTACTGGTGCAGGGTGGTTTTCTT
>JAYUTQ010000621.1:0-2546 GCA_043755055.1 Chitinophagaceae bacterium
GGATGTTTTGTACCAACATTCGTTGGGTTTGGAAGAGGAGTTTGGGGTTATAGAATTGTAAGAAAAATGGTCACTTAGAAACGCCATTTTTTTAAAAAATGGCGTTTCTGGTGGTTGGCTATCGCTATTCTTACGTTTCTTTAAGTATTGAAAATAGACAACACATATTACAACCCATTAGAAGAAGGAAAGGTATATCATGTGTATAACCATGGTATAAACAAAGACGACCTGTTTTACAATGAAGACAATTACCGTTTCTTTTTAACGAAAATGCAATTGTACATCTGCCCTATAGCAGACATATTTTCGTACAGCCTTTTACCCAATCATTTTCATTTAATGATTAGGGTAAAAAGCAAAGATGCAATCCAACTTTATTATGCAGAAGAGCATACAAAGAAAGGAATTCCATTTAGAATATCCGGTAAAGAAACCAATAACCAAACACAAAAAGTGAATGGGGAAAATACTGATTCTCCTCAGTTTGTACATTATTTCGTAAGTGAGCAGTTTAGGCGCCTATTTGTTTCATATTCAAAAGCACTAAACAAACAACGAAGCAGAAGAGGTGGACTTTTTTGTAAAGCATTTAAAAGAAAATGCGTTGAGGCACCACAATACTTTACATGGCTTGTGTTTTACATTCATGCTAATGCAGAAAAGCATGGACTTGTAAAGGATTTTATGACATACCCGTACAGTAGTTATTTTTCCATTATGGATGATGCTGCTAATTGGCTGCTTAAAGATGTAATTCTTGAATGGTTTGGAGGGAAGGACAAATACAAAGCATTTCATGAAACAAATAAACCCTTTTTAGATAAAACAAAATCATCATTGGAAGATGATTAATAATTTAAAAAGAAAAGCCATTTTTTAAAAAATGGCTTTTCTAGTGAAGTGGTTTGCAAATCATTACAAATTAGCCGTCTTTATCTTCTTAGGCACTTTTACAGTAATATTTTGGGTGCTGCCGTTACGAAGTACTTTCATGGGTACTTCGGTTTTGTCTTTTAATTCGGCCAGTTGCTTTTTAAGTTCGTCAGTGTTTTTAACCGTGCTACCGTTGGCTTCCGTAATCAGGTCGCCTTCTTTTAGGCCAGCTTTGGCGGCATTGCTTTCTTCTTTTATAGCGGTAATTTTTACGCCATCACCATCTTCGTTATCAGCTATGCTGAAACCAAATTTAGGTTTGCTGGTGTTGAAATCTATCAGCGGCCAATTATCCTGGTTAAAATTGAATGCCTCTGGAGCCCCTGGTGTTGCCGGCATGCGGGGCATGGCCGGCATTTTAAAATCAAAATCTTCGTTTTCGTTCCAGTTAAAAGTCATGGCGGTTGGTGAATCGTTTTTGCCCAGTTTGGCTTTCAGCTTTTTTTCTTTACCATCACGTAATACAATTACATCTACGTTTTCGTCGGGCTTGTATTTACCTATAATTTTTACCAGATTGTTTTCCTCACTGATTTTGTCGCTGTTTACCCCAACGATGATATCGCCTTCTTTTATACCAGCTTTTGCTGCGGCACTTTCGTTGGTAATGTCGGTTACTTGGGCACCCTGCTCCGTTTTTTCGGTAACCACGCCAAGCATGGCTTTATTGCTTTTGATAAGGTTTAAATTACGAAAGATGGCCCTGCCTTTCGACATCATATCAGGAGCTACATGAACATTAATATCGCCATCAAATTCGCCTTCTTTAAAAAAATGCATGTTGCCATTAAAATCTTTCGCCGGCTTTCCATTAATGGTTACGGTTTCGCCGTCCACTACAATTACCATTTTTTCGTCCTTGCCATTTTTAATTTTCTTTTCTATGACGATTTTTTTCCTGCCTTCACCATCATCTTCACTATCGGCATTAATAGTAATTTCTTTCTTCTCGGTTTTTACTTTTGGTGCTTTTGCATCGGGCTGTGCTTGTGCTGTAAAACCCGATATCATGGCTACGGCCAATAAACTATACACGTGTTTTTTCATGGTCAGTTATTTTTTTGTTGAACCAAAGATAAAGAGAAAAAATTCTATCTGCGAAACATTTCGTAGATAATTAACAAAAACAACCACGATTAATGCAAGATTAAACTGATGGGAAACTGAAGCTCATTTTTGGGAGCGTATCAGTCGAAGTCTGTTCTAATCTTGCACCAATCCTGGTTCAAATATTTACAATAAACCCTTCACCTTTTCAATAACTGCTTGCAGATTGCCAATCTCCTGTCCGCCTGCAGTGGCAAGGCTTTTGCTGCCGCCACCGCCGCCTTTAATCAATGGGGCAATATGTTCTTTAATGGTTTTGCCGGCATCAAGGGTATTGTCCTCATTGTACATTACTGCTACGCTGGCTTTGCCGCCAATATTGGCACAAAGCACCACTGCGTAAGGTGCGGAGAGTTCGTTTTTAAGATCGGTGCATATTTTTTTAAGGGCATCGGCACTGCTCACTTCAATGATATCGCCGATAAATGCAGCACCATTGGAGATGAATATTTTTCCTAACAGTTCATTGCGGATGCCTATCAGTTGGCGGGCTTCAAGGCGTT
>JAYUTQ010000622.1:0-2545 GCA_043755055.1 Chitinophagaceae bacterium
GTATTTACGGGTGGAGGCAGATAATACCTCAGCCAACAATATGGGATTATAAATGATGTATGAATCCAGGGTAGTAGCTTTTTCAGTACTTAATACTACAGTACCGACAAGTTTATCCAATACAGTAAAATTGATTCTTTAAAATACTATTTGCTGATAGGGCCAGAAAAGCACGTAGTAATTTTTTACGAACGTACGCCTGATAATGATTGGCAAAGCACACCGTTTACAGAACTCAACGAAACAATCAATTTGCCGTTTTTAAGTTGTAGTATATCTTTAGGCGACATTTACAAATAGCCTAATCATTTCCCAAACATCCTGGCCAATTGATCTAAATTATAGGTAATATATGTTGGGTTGCCGCCCGGTGTAATGTTAGGCGTATTGCAGAGCACCAACTGATCCAGCAGGCTCCGCATTTCTTTCTCAGTCAGTGGTTTCCCTTGCTTAATGCATTGCTGCCAGGCCATGCTGCGAATCAGCTTTTCACGTTTGCTAAAACGCACTTCACTGTTAAAATGTTTGTACTGTTCTAGCAGTTGTTCCATAATGCGTTTCTCATTGCCCTGGCTTACATCGGCAGGTGTACCTTGTATCACAAAAGTGTTGTTGCCAAAGGGTTCTATCAGGTAGCCAAGCTGATTCAGGTCGGGTATTAATTCTCCCAGCATCACCGTATCTGCAGGGCTTAGCTCTATTGTAGAAGGAAACAAACTGCGTTGTGTAGCCATGCCCCTACCATTCATGGCCTGCTGAAATTGTTCGTACAAAACCCTTTCGTGGGCAGCTTGCTGATGTATTAAAAAATAGCCATTTGTACCAGGTGCTACAATGTAGGTATTGTGCAGTTGTAACAATGGGGCCTCCGGCAAAATTGCAAATCTTTGTTCCCTGCTCACCGGCCGCTGTTCATGTTCAAAATCTACATATGCCGTTTTAACAGATTGCTTAAAAAAATCATCTTTCAGTTTGGCCAGTTCGCTTTGCCAGGGTTTTGCGGCGTCCACCGTTGACCGTCCACCGTGCACTTCGTCGACCGTCGACCGTCGACCGAAACGCCACCCTCTAACAGATCACCGGTCGACGGTTGACGGTTGACGGTTGACTGCTTGCCAATCGCCTCTTTAATTTCCCTTTCCTGCCGTTGCATTTCCTTCCATGGTTGCAGGTTACTGGCTTCTATTTTATGGGCCTGGTTTTTTTGGGTAAATGTGTTGTAAAGCGAAGATGAAACGGCCTGTTCTTTTTTATCATCTGTAAATGGTTTGCTAACCGCATCGAGTTGCTGAATGCCGGCATCCAATGTAAAATCTAAACTCGGTGCCACGCTAAATTGGGCAAGGGCATGCTTTACGGCAGCCTGTACAAATGCGTACACAATCTTTTCATCCTCAAACTTTATTTCCTGTTTGGTGGGGTGTACATTAATATCTACCTGTGCCGGGTCCAAATCTATAAACAGCACATACATCGGAAAGCTGTCTTTGGCTATCATCTGGTTAAAAGCCCCCATTACCGCATGGCTGAGGTAAGCACTTTTTATAAAGCGGTTGTTTACAAAAAAATACTGGTCGCCACGGGTTTTTTTAGCCGTTTCCGGCTTGCCCACAAAGCCACGGATGGTAAGATAATCGGTGTCTTCCTGTATGGGCACAAGGCGGGCCAGATAGTTGGTGCCAAGTATCTGTACAATGCGTTGTTTAAGGCTGCCTTTTTCTAAAAAAAATACCTGTTGGCCATTACTCAGCAGCGAAAAAAGTACTTCTGGAAAAGCCATGGCCACCCGTATAAATTCATCTATAATATGCCTTAGTTCGCTGGGGTTGCTCTTTAAAAAATTTCGCCTCGCCGGCACATTAAAAAACAAATTTTTCATGGCAATGCTGGTGCCATCTGATGCTGCTACCGGCTCCTGTTTTATAACGGTGCTGTTTTCTATTTCTATAAAAGTGCCGAGTTCTTCGTTGGCCTTTTTGGTTTTTAATTCCACCTGTGCCACGGCGGCAATGGAGGCCAAAGCTTCGCCCCTAAACCCCATGGTTTTAATTCGGAACAGGTCTTCTATACTTTGTATTTTGCTGGTGGCGTGGCGTTCAAAAGCCATTCTGGCATCGGTAGTACTCATGCCTTTGCCATTGTCTATTACCTGTATCAGGGCTTTGCCGGCATCATTTACAATCAGTTTTATTTCAGTAGCACCGGCATCTACGGCATTTTCCAACAGTTCTTTTACAGCACTTGCAGGGCGCTGTATTACCTCACCAGCGGCTATCTGGTTGGCTATATTATCGGGTAGTAATTGTATTATGTCTGGCACTTCTTGCTTTCCTTATTAAGCGGCAAAACTAAGGTTTGGCAGGGGTGAAATAGAAAATTTATCCGTAAATCTTCGTAGCGAAAATGGCTATATTATTTCCAAATTTTTCCTGCCAATAAATTAACTACCTCAATTAGTATCAGCACAATGATAATCCACTCTAGTTGGGTATTGTAAAAGAAAATCTCGAATTGTTTAAGGATATTCTCCAAAGCCGCAACAGCA
>JAYUTQ010000623.1:0-5617 GCA_043755055.1 Chitinophagaceae bacterium
GCATTTAGATAAACCGACATGGATGATGCATGAACTTTAGCTAACCATGCTTGCGGAACCCGATAGGTTAATGAGATATTTCTTACCCTGGCATAAGTAGCAGTTCTGTAACTCGGTGCTTCCCAAAATACGGGTACATCTGTAGTACGGGTAGGCTGCTGGTATTCGTTACTTGGGTTGGTGGGCGTCCAGTAATTAGCATAAATCGATTGGTAACGGCCAACAAAACCCGGCCTTGAAAACCTGTACAATCCGCCCACTCTGAAATACACCATAAAATTCAACTCGAAATTTTTGTATCCAATGGTGTTGGTGATGCTACCTGTCCAGTTAGCATTATGCGTACCCAATATTACTTTATCATTGGCATTCATAATTGAATCACCATTGGTGTCCTGTATACGGATGGCACCTGGCCGGTAAGCAGAATTGGTACGACCAACTTTAGGCCAATAATAATCGGCTAAGATTCCACCCTTTACAGTATCGCTGTACTGAAAAATACCAGCGGATTTGTAGTTATAATATACTTGTAATGGCTGGCCCAATAACCAAAGATTGGCAAAGTTGCTATTACTGGTACCGTCTATATCCACAATTTTTTCCTTGTTTTTGCTAAATACAAAATCGGTACTCCAGTTAAGGCCGTTTTTACTCACAATGTTTTGTGTGGTCAGCGAAAGCTCAAACCCTTTGTTGCTCACTTCGCCAATATTTACAAAAACTGTTTGCACACCATTTGCTGCCGGTATCGTTTTTCTTTGCAGCATATCTATTGTAGAAGAGCTGTACAAATCAATGCTACCAACAACTCTGTTGCGTAACAAACCAAAATCTATACCCAGGTTTTTGGTAGTGGTTTTCTCCCATGTTAAACCCGGCGTACGGAAAGTGGTGGGTGCCAAACCAATAGCGGCACTTCCATTACCCCAATTATAGCCTGTAAACTCAAGTGGCCCATTTGTTTGGTATGGATCAATAGAAGCATTACCCACACGGCCAATACCAAGCCTGATTTTCGCAGTAGTAAATAATTTTTGTTTGGTAAAGAAATCTTCGTTTTCTACCCTCCACGCTACCGAAGCAGATGGGAAATAGGCGCCTTTGTTGCCATCGGCCAATACAGAAGAATTATCATAACGGTTGCTTACTGTAAGCAGGTATTTGTTTTTATACCCATACTCTAACCTGCCCATGTAAGAGAGGTATTGAGCCTCGGTAAATGTGCCTAAGCCATTTACTGTAGCCAATGTATTTCTGTTTAGTGAATACCATTTTTGCTCTTCAAAAATTAAGTTTTGAGCACTCATGGTAAGGCTGCTGGCTCTGTTCAGCTTTTGTAATTCGTACAAAGCAGTAACGTTAATGCTGTGGTCGCCGGCAATAGTGGTATTGTAGGTGAGTATGTTGTCGTACACCCACGAAACACTGTTGGATACCGTTTGGCTGGCATTTGCCAAAGCACCTTGCTGTACCGAAGAATTGGCACCATTAAATGTACCACGGCGGCTGTTGCGTGTATCAAGGCCAAACATGGTCCTGAATTTTAATCCTTTCAGAATGGTGATTTCACCATAAATATTTCCAAACAGGCGGTTCACTTTTGTTTCGTCAAAAACGGTGTTCCTGTCGTTAATAGCACTGGCTATCTGCCTGTCGCCGTTTGGATAGAGAATGAAATTACCGGCACTGTCGTAAGCTTCTGCCAATGGTATCATGCCCAAAGCATTGCCCAAAGAACTGGTGCTTGTATTTTGCGTTGTATTGGCATAAGTAACTGTGCTGCCAAACATAATATTTTTATTAATCTTAAACTCGTTGGAATTACCAACAGAATAGCGGGTATAATCCTGGCCGTACTCTATACCTTTTTGATTAAAATAGGAACCGCTGAAAGTAGTTTTTATTTTATCGGTACCGGCACTCATGGTAACGTTATGCGACTTGGTAACGCCCTGACGTAAGCCCTCGTTTGCCCAATCGTAATTTTTTAATTTAGAAGGATCGTAAATATCCAGGCTGTCTAAAACGGCAAGGCCAAGATTTTTTAAAACGTCTTTCTCTTGTTGTGTAGATGCTCTTTTATTAGCAATATAAATTTTATTTACCGGATCAAACACCCTCCAGCTGTAAGCATCTTTTATGCCGTTCCACTGGTTTTGGTTACCCAGTTCCAGAAACATTCTGGCATCACTTCTTGCATCGGGGTAATAGTTATTGGGGCTTGCTGTAGATTGGGTGTAGTTGTATTGCCTGTCGGTATAAAAAGCTTGCCTCCAGCTATCTGTAATTTCGGCAGCATTCAACATTCTTGTTGGGTTGCTGTGTGTTTCGTACGACTGGCTTCCACTATAATCGAGTGTTATTTTACCAGCCTTGCCTTTCTTAGTAGTAATCTGCACTACTCCATTGGCACCACGAACTCCGTAAACGGCTGTGGCCGAAGCATCTTTCAAAATATCAATCGATTCAATATCGAGAGGATTCATATCATCGATAGTGTAGGTAACAGGAAAACCATCTACAACATATAACGGATCGTTACCGGCAGTAAGCGACCGTGAACCCCTGATACGGATACGTGAACCGGAACCCGGCCTGAAACCGCTTGCTGCAGCTTCTACACCGGTGATGCGGCCTTGTAATGCCTGGGTTAAATTGGTAGTAGGTACCTGACGTAATTTTTCGCCGGTTACAGATGCAATAGCTGCAGTAACATCGGTTTTTTTACGTGTACCGTAACCTACAACCACTACACTTTCTATGGCTTTCGAATCGGGCAGCAACTTAATGTTGTCCAATGCTGTACCTGTAATATTTACCTGCTGGTCTGCATAACCAATGAAAGTAACGATAAGCGATTTGGCAGTAGCCACAGTGGTAATGGAAAAACTACCATCAGCCAATGTGGTTACACTTGCATTGCCTTCATTAGAACGGATGGTAACGCCACTTAAACCGGCGTTGTTTTCATCTACCACTTTTCCGGTAATTGTTTTGGAGGTAGGTTTAATATTGGAAACCGGTTGGGATTGTAATGTTAAAAACCCCAACACAAATAATAAAAGACTTACATACCTGATGTAAGCAGTTACTTTCGTTTTCATAAAGCAATCGTTTAATTATATTGTAAAAATGGTAGCTATTGCAAACTATACTGTGTTGAGACCCAAAGCGTCCTGCACCGTCCTGTCGGTGTTTTATTAATGTGTTTTAATTTAGAAAAAATCTAATAAACACAGACTGATATTCTTAAACAGCAGTAATTTTTTAAAAAAATGCATTAAATTGAAATTATAATGCAATGCAAACGATTGCAAGAAAAGTTAAACAAAGTTAAAAAAAATTACTGATGGCAGGCAATAAAGGCAGATAAATGGTTTTGACAACAAATTAAAATCCTGCCAACGGCAGATTGGTAAAAAAGAAACCCTTTAACCTAAAAACAGCTGATCATTAGAAGATAAACCTTTGAGTATTTGCCTGCTTTTTACGTACGTTTGAAACTGCACAACTAAAGACAGATTATGAAGAAGCCAGCCATATTTCAATACCTGATTATTGACTTTTACTCTGCAACACCCAAATACCTGCAACTGGCCAATTGCATTATAAAAGCTATTAGCGAACAGGCCATTAAAGAAAATGACATTCTGCCTTCGATAAATGAGTTAAGTTTTGAATTTGAAATCTCCAGAGACACGGCTGAAAAAGGCTACAAACATCTCAAAAAAATCGGCATCCTTTGGTCGGTTCCGGGTAAAGGCTATTTTGTAAAAAGCACATTGCTGCATCAGAAGCTAAAAATCTTTTTGCTTTTTAATAAACTGAGTACCCACAAAAAAATTATTTACGATGCATTTGTAGGCGCCCTTGGCGAAACCGCTGCAATTGATTTTTACATTTATAACAACGACTTTCTTTTTTTTAAACAACTGCTGAGCCAAAAAAAAGACGAATACACACATTATGTAATTGTGCCACATTTTATGGATGGTGGCGAAAATGCCCATGAAGTAATTAATACCATACCCAAGGATAAGCTGATTATTATGGACAAGCTTGTGCCCGGCGTTATTGGCAATTATGCAGCCGTATACGAAAACTTTGAAAAAGATATTTACAATGCCTTAATACAGGCAAATACCGCTTTAAGTAAATACCATACCATCAAAATCATTTTTCCGGAATACACGTATCACCCACATGAAATATTGCAAGGGTTTTACCGCTATTGCCAGCAGTTTGCCTTTAATTATAAAGTGGTACACAATATTGCTAACGAACCCATTAACGATGGCGAAGTGTACATTAACCTGATGGAAAATGATCTGGTAGTTTTGATAGAAAAAATACTCAGCACCAAGCTGAAAGTGGGTAAAAATGTGGGGGTTATTTCTTACAACGAAACCTCATTGAAAAAAATAATCCTCAATGGCATCACCACTATTTCCACCGACTTTGAAATGATGGGCAGGCAAGCCGCCGCCCTTATTTTAGAGCAATCCACAGCGCATATTGAAATTCCATTTTACCTTACCATGAGGGCATCTTTGTAATAGGTCATATATATTTCACATACTTTTTTTGCATATACAAAATGAATCAAATAATAATCAGAAAAGCAACTGTTGGTGATTTAGAAGAATTGTATCTGTTTGAACAGGGCATTATTGAGGCGGAACGTCCATTTGACGTTACCTTAAAAAATGAGAATATTTATTACTACGAATTAGAGGATATGATTAATGCCAGTAATGTAGAAGTGTTAGTAGCATCATTTAAAAATGAAATTATTGCGTCGGGATATGCCCGTATTGAAAAAGCCAAGCAGTACCTGAAACATGAAACCCATGCCTATTTAGGTTTTATGTATGTGCAACCGGCATACAGAGGAAAGGGTATCAATAAAATGATTATTGAAGCATTAAAAAAATGGGCTCATTCTCAACATGTAAACGAATTACGTTTAGATGTTTATTTTAATAACGTTGCAGCGATTAAAGCCTACGAAAAAATTGGATTTAAAGCCCACATGATTGAAATGCGGCTTAATACTGAAGAATAAAAATAATTCAATGCCACATCAATCAAACATTGGTGTTGCTCTATTTTACCCCAATACTAGAGATGAACCTTGTAGCTTGAATCCTGAACCTTATTTTTACAGCATTCAGCAATTTTAAACCATTCCATGGAACTTCAAGCTCTTTCTGCCATCTCTCCTATAGATGGCCGCTACCGTAAGCAGGTACAGCAACTCGACGAGTATTTTAGTGAATACGCACTGATTAAATATCGTGTGCATATTGAGGTAGAATACCTTTTTACACTGGCCGATAAAAAATTTTTTAAACTTCCCATCAAGGCCCGTCGTCAGTTAAAGGCAGTTTTAGATAATTTTTCGCTGGATGATGCACAGGAAATAAAACGCATAGAAGCCACCACCAACCACGATGTAAAAGCGGTGGAATACTTTTTAAAAAGCAAGCTTACGGAAACCGAAGGTGCCGATGCCAAAGAGTAGTTACAATATGTTTCATCAATTGCTTTTAGTATTGGTATCCAATATTAAGCGATGAAATGCTTATGACCAACGATTGTTACATGCTTTCTA
>JAYUTQ010000624.1:0-5617 GCA_043755055.1 Chitinophagaceae bacterium
GTCCAAGCATGAAGAATTTTATGCAGGAATTTTTGAGCAGGGAACTGGATAATTACCTGCATAAAAACCCAAAGGTTGCCGAAGAATTAAAAAAGCGGATTGACCAAAGCGAAAGGGAAAGAAAAGAATTGCAAGGCATTAAAAAGCTGGCGAATGACCGTGCAAAAAAAGCTAACCTCCACAACAAAAAATTGAGAGATTGCCATGTGCATTTTGACAGCGAACCGCCATCAAAAAATAAGGAAGAATACCTGGCAAAGCAAATGGAAACTACCATTTTTATAACCGAAGGTGATAGTGCCAGCGGAAGCATAACCAAAAGCCGGAATGCAGATACACAGGCTGTTTTCAGCCTAAGGGGTAAGCCGCTCAATTGCTTTGGGCTTACTAAAAAAATTGTTTACGAAAATGAAGAATTTAACCTGCTGCAACATGCCCTTAATATAGAAGACGGGCTGGAAGGGCTGCGTTACAACCGGGTTATATTGGCTACCGATGCCGATGTTGATGGTATGCACATCCGGCTTTTAATCATGACCTTTTTCCTGCAGTTTTTTCCGGAATTGGTTAAAAAAGGCCACTTGTATATTTTAGAAACACCGCTGTTTAGGGTACGTAATAAGCAGGAAACAATTTACTGTTACGACGAGGCCGCCAAGCAGGCCGCTATGAGTAAATTGGGTAAAAATCCTGAGGTTACGAGGTTTAAAGGTTTGGGTGAAATTTCACCGGATGAGTTTGGTAAATTCATTAGCGCAGATATAAAGTTGCAGCCAGTGCTGCTCGAATCTGGAGATCATATACAAGGCTTGCTGGAATATTATATGGGTAAAAATACCATGGAACGTCAAACATTTATTATCGATAACCTGAGGGTAGAATTAGACCTGGCAGAAGCAATTGCTTAAATAACCAGCCTTCAAAACATTATCCATTATCATTTATTTAATAATCAATTATTCCAAGTGATTCACATCGTTTTTGAAGAAGCAAACGTGGCTGCCTTACAAAAAGCCATTGATATTGACGAAACCCTGCAAGGCAACATCATACAGATAAAAGATGACTTTGCCGTAGGCCCGTTGGGCAATATTTATATAGGCGAAGGGATAGAAGCCCGTAAGCAATGGTGGCGAGATGTATTGGCTGGCGGCGATTATGATGGCAAAGTAGATACTGGCGAAGTGGACGATACCAAAACTGCTGCTGAACTTGTAGGCACCATGCGCCGCAATGAAGATGAGACCATCTGGATTTGGATGGCACAGAATAAACACGATGTGTGCAGTTATTATTGGCTGCTCAATTATATGAAAGAGTTTCAGGGAAGGGTGTTTGTGTTGTACATGAATAACCTGCCTTTTATTAATGAGAAGGGTGGCATCTTTTATCCTACCAATTTATTTCAAATAGCACCCAAAGAATTTTTAAAAGCTAAAAAATTAGTCCGGCCAATTACACCATCCGAGTTTGAGGTAGACCCCGATGAATGGAAGAAATTATGTGCCGATGGAAATGAAGTTCGTTTGCTGGAAGGCGGTAAAAAGCTCAGCAGTTATGGCGTTCATTTTTATGATAATCTCCTAAAAAAATATGTGGTTGGCGATTTTCAAAAAGCCTCTAAAATTATTTTCCAGTTTTTAAGCAAAGAAACTGAAAAAACGGGTGACGCTTTTCTATTATGGCGGTTAAAAGGCTTAATAGAAAACAATGGATGGGAAGTAAAAGGTGAACTGAAAAACATGAAAGATTTTGAGCTGAAGAATCCTAATATGCCTTCATTTAAGAAAAAAGCAGTGGTAGAAGAGGAGGGAGAAGCCAATGGTTAAGATTGTACCATTATCTAAAATCGGCAGCGACGAACGGGGCGCCACTTTTGTGTTTGATACTGAAAGAACCGGACAATTTATAGTTGCCCACCGCAAAGCCGGAAGCATCAATGGCAATCATTACCACACCGGAAAGCATCCTTACAAAGCGCCGGAAAAGTTGGTAATGATGAGCGGAACCGTAACGCTGGATTGGAAAGATTTGAACAGCGATGCAAGCGGAACGGAAACCGTAGTTGGCCCAACCGAGATTTGGATTGAACCCAATGTATGGCACAAAGTAACAGCCGTAACTGATTTTGTAATGTTGGAACTAAATGGAATGGATGCCGGGGTGGGAGATACTTTGAGGGTGGATTGAGTTGTGTGAGATTCCTGAAATAAAAACCTAAATTTGGATTATTAAATTTAAAGTCATGTACATAGAGGCACGTAAAATACATATCATTGAGGAAGTATTGAAATTGAGCAATGAAGAGGTCTTATCTGAATTGGAAACTGTATTCAGTCGTTCGAAAAAAGGAAAGAAGAATAGGCAGAGCATCTACGATTTTGTGGGGGTAATGAATAAGAATGAGGTTGCACAAATGAAAAAGGCTATTCATGAAACCTGTGAAAAAGTACATGAAGAGCATTGGAATTAAATTTTAAACCAAAGAATATGGAAACACTGATAAAACAAACAGCCCTTCCCACTTCGTTGGCAGAATTTGAGATGTGGGAAGTAAATGACGGATTTAAATATGAGTGGAACGATGGGGAAATAATAAAATTCGAAGGCATGAAAAAGAAACACCTAAAGCTTTTAAGGGTATTGACTCACTTGTTTAATAGCACCGAAGCTTATAAAAATGGAGGTACGCTTTTGCAGGAGCAAGATGTAATGCTTACAGGACTTCAACTCCGCAGACCCGATTTGGCTTATTTTAGTGGAGAGCAAATTGACGGTTCCGATAAAGAGAATAATGCCGAACCAGTCCCTGAATTTGCCATTGAAGTTATCTCCACTTTTGACCAGATTATTGCTGTAAAAGCTAAACTAAAAGAATATTTTACACATGGGGTAAAAGTAGTTTGGCTCATTTATCCAGACGACAAACTGGTAGAAGTGTACTCATCATATAAGGAAATTAAAATTTGTACTGATGATGATATTTGCTCTGCGAGACCCGTCTTGTCCGACTTCAAAATTTCAGTCAATTCCTTGCTACAGTAGTTTTAATAAAATTTCTGATTCTCCTTTCCACATTACCGTTCGTAAAAACAATGACCACCGAAGAACAAGCCCTCGAAAATACCAATAACGATACTACTGGCGTAAGCGATCTCTACAAAGGTTGGTTTTTGGATTACGCCTCGTATGTAATACTGGAACGTGCCGTTCCGGCCATGGAAGATGGCCTCAAACCCGTACAGCGCCGAATTTTGCATGCCATGAAGGAAATGGATGATGGCCGTTTTAATAAGGTGGCCAACATTGTAGGGCAGAGTATGCAATACCATCCACATGGCGACATGAGCATTTTTGATGCTATGGTAAACATGGGGCAGAAAGACTTGCTAATAGAAACCCAGGGCAACTGGGGCGATGTACGCACAGGCGATACCGCTGCTGCCCCACGTTATATTGAAGCAAGACTCAGTAAGCTGGCTTTGGAAATAGCTTTCAATGCCAAAACCACCGATTGGGCCATGAGTTACGATGGCCGCAAAAAAGAGCCGGTTACCTTGCCCATGAAATTTCCGTTGGTGCTGGCACATGGCACAGAAGGCATTGCCGTAGGCCTCAGCACTAAAATAATGCCACACAATTTTATAGAACTGTGCCAGGCAAGTATTAAGTATTTAAAAGGTAAAAGTTTTGAATTATATCCCGATTTTTTAACCGGCGGCCAGGTAGATGTAAGCAATTATAATGATGGTAAACGTGGCGGCAAAATCCGTGTACGGGCCAAAATAGAAGAGGTAGATAAAAAGACGTTGGTGATAAAAGATGTGCCTTTTGGTGTTACCACCACATCGCTGATGGAAAGCATTACCAAGGCCAACGATCAGGGGAAAATTAAGATTAAAAAAGTAACCGATGTAACCGCTGCCGAAGTAAATATTTATGTGGAACTGGCCGCAGGCATTTCACCCGATATTACCATTGATGCCTTGTATGCTTTTACCGATTGCGAAGTAAGCATCAGCCCTAATGCCTGCGTTATCAGTAATAATAAACCCGTTTTTATTACTGTTAGCGAATTGTTGAAAACCAGTTCCGAACATTCTAAATCGTTGCTAAAAAGGGAACTGGAAATAAAGCTGGACGAACTCAACGATAAATGGCATTACACCAGTTTAGAGAAAATCTTCTTCGAAGAAAAAATATACAAAGAGCTGGAACAGCGCCACGAAACCTGGGAAAAAGTAATAGACGCCATCGACAAAGCATTTGAACCTTTTAAGAAAAAATTGCGCCGCCCTGTAGAAAGAGAAGATATTTTAAAGCTGACCGAAAAGCCGGTTCGCCGTATTTACAAACTGGATATTGACGACCTTAACAATCAGATAAAAGGCATAGAGGCAGATATTACGCAGGTAAATTTCGATCTGGAACACCTGACTGACTTTGCTGTAAATTATTTTGAAGAACTCATCCGCAAATACGGAAAAGGCAAGGGTCGGAAAACCGAGATCAAACTGTTCGATACCATTCAGGCCAAACATGTGGCTATCGCCAATACCAAAGTGTACATGAACAGGGCCGAAGGTTTTGTAGGCAGTGGTTTAAAAAAAGATGAAATAATAGCAGAGTGCAGCGACCTCGACGATATCATCGTTTTTACCAAAGCCGGCAAAATGAAAATTGTACGGGTGGCCGATAAAACCTTTGTGGGCAAGGATATCATCCATGCCGCCGTATTTGAAAAAGGTGATGAACGTACTACCTATAACATGGTGTATGCCGATGGTAAATCGGGTATCAGTTTTGTAAAACGCTTTAACGTAACCGGCATTACAAGGGATAAGGAATACGATCTTACTCAGGGCAACGATAAAAGCAAAGTGCTTTATTTTACCGTAAACCCCAACGGCGAAGCCGAAAGTGTAAAGGTAATTCTAAGCCCTAATTGCAGTGCCAGGGTTAAAGAATTTGAATACTATTTTGAAGAACTCGAAATAAAAGGCCGAAGCAGCAAAGGCAATCAGCTTAGCAAATACCCGGTAAAACAGGTAAAGTTTAAAGAAGCAGGCCGCAGCACTTTGGCCGGTCGCAAACTTTGGTACGATGATCAGTTTGGCAGATTAAGTACCGATGAAAAAGGCATGTACCTTGGCATGTTTGATGGCGATGACAAGATATTGGTCATTTACAATAATGGCCAGTACGAAATAACCGATCAGGAACTGACACAGCGTTTTGATACCGATAATATTGTGCTGATAGAAAGGTTCGATCAAAAGAAAATAATAACCGCCGTTTACTACGATAACGACAAATTACAGTACAACATAAAGCGATTTAAGATTGAAACCCTTACCCTGCAAACCAAGTTTACGTTTATAAAAGAAGGCACCGAAAACTATTTGGAACTGGTTACAACTGAGGCCGAACCTGTACTTAAATTGCTGATTGGTAAAAAAACAGAGGCAAAAGAACAAATAATGAAGGTTTATGAATTTGTAGATGTAATGGGTTGGAAAGCTATTGGAACTAAATTAGTTGATAAAAAACAAGTAGTTATGGAATGGGTTATAAAGATAAAAGCAGCAGATGACAAGCAATCTTCGCTATTTTAAAA
>JAYUTQ010000625.1:0-5613 GCA_043755055.1 Chitinophagaceae bacterium
TGATTTAATGTATTTTACTTAGGTCTGTCACCCTGAGCTTGTCGAAGGGCTTTGTGCAGATCGTCTTAGTAGATCGACAAGTAGGGCTTCGACAAGCTCAGCCTGAAAACCTTTTTATTTGATGCAAACGAAATTGATTTTTGATTTCCGGTTTTATAAATAATCTGAGCATTGCACAAATCACAAATCATACATCATAAATCACAAATCAGTTTTTATTTTCTCCTGCCAAACTGGATGGCTATAAACGCATGAATAAAAAACCGGCGTTGCTTATTGTTAATCATCAACGGAATTTTTGCAGCGTAATATTCTGCATTGATACCTGCTTCTATAGAACTCACCAATTCGTTGTATTTGCCATAATCAAACCGTAGTGCAGCTTTACCATAAACACCCGGTTTAATTTTCATTTCGCCAAAGCCCTTAAATACACCACCGCCACCAACAATATTAGCTGGCGAAAGGAATAATGTATCGGTACGGCTCTTATTGTCTTTATAAGTGATTTCACTTTCTACCGTGTTGTCGGTAACTCGTAAGTAATAGGGTTTTAACAGACCAATGCTTAAGCCGCCACCATATATGGCCGATACGGCTACCCCGTTTCTATTGCCCTTGCCACCCAGCAAAAGGGATTGCCCAACGCCTAATTTCAGAAAATAAAAATTATTTTGCTTGCCAAATACATAAGATGAGCCAAATGAGAAGCCTTGCTGATTGATACTGGATATTTTTTGCTCCCTGTTACTTTTTCTTTCGCCTATCTCAACAGAAAACAAGGTTGTTTTTTCCACCGTTTTCATTAATCCTTTTTCAAAAAAAGCACCCCAGCCATCGGTAGCCAGCTTAAAACCATACAAGGATTGAGAATGGAACACAAGGGCGCCTTCTTCTTCCTGCTTAATAAGCTGGTTTACCCGTTCTTTCTTTTGGGCTTTTATTTCGGCCTTAGTTTTTTTATTGGCGGGTTTGGTGGCAGGCGCAGGCTGTGCCAAAACACTTAGTGGAAACGCTATCAGCACAAGGCTGTGGAGAATGAATCTATTCATTGGTTAAGTTATGTAGTAAATTTACACGAAAATACAGTATGACTACATCAATAACGTACGAAGGACAACTTCGTTGCACAGCTGTGCATAATCAGAGTAAAACAAGTATAGAAACAGACGCCCCAACCGATAACAAAGGAAAAGGGGAGCGCTTTAGCCCTACCGATTTGGTATGTACCGCCCTCGGCACCTGCATTCTTACTACTATGGCCCTCAGGGCAAAAGACATGGGTTTGGAAATTACCGGCACTACTGCCGATGTGCAAAAGCACATGAGTGCCGAGGCGCCCCGCCGCATTGTAAAGATTGAGGTTGCCGTAACTTTTCCTGCTTCGCATTTTGAAGAAAAGGATATGGCTACTATGGAACGGATTGGTAACAATTGCCCGGTAACTAAAAGTTTGCATCCGGATATTGAGCAGGTAATTACCTATCATTGGGGTCAATAACAAATTTTTTAATAATAATATTTTGCGGCAGCCGCCTCTTTTAGTTAGGGGCGGCTGTTGGCGTTTTTATGCTTCTACTGATTTTTTGGTTGGGCTTGCAGATGCCTGTATGTGCTGCAAAAGTTTGTACGAAGTAATGATTACCATTACCACAGGCAAACGCATCAATTAAGCCCATTTTAATAAAAAACTGCCCCCGTAATCGGGGGCAGTTTTTTGTTTTGTTTAGGTAGGTACGATTAAATTTCGTAAAGAATAAACAAGATAAAAATGGTTGGAGCTACTCATAAATCCTTGGGGTTTTTAAAGAAAATAAACAACCACTTTGTAATTGTGGCACCCGTTATCAGGAGGTAGTCATTTTCCTGGGCTGCTGGTTCTGCAGTAGTCCTTTTTTTGTAACAAATAAATGTTTTTTTTTAATTCTTTTCCCTTTTATTTTTTTATAAAAAAATGTAATGAAACGTTTATTGGGTATGGGTTGTAGCGGATTAGCTCAGTTTGTATCTGATGCCCTTTCGTCTTTTATTTCTTAAAAAATATTAGTTGTTAGGATATTGTAAAATCCATACCATCTCTGCCTACGTAAGTAAAACTTTAACGGTTCTTTTTAGGGCCGTATGTCTTTTTCAAAAATTTAAAAACACACTTTATGACAAAAAATTTTAGACGGTTCAGCCTTGCCAAGCTCTGCCTGATCTTTCTGCTGGTATCTGCAGGGATTAGGCTACAGGCATCTTCCCATCGGGAAGCACCATTGATTTCAAGGGATCCGGTGGCAGATAACACCGATGTCTACGCCTTCCGCAGCCCCGATGACCCCAACACGGTCACAATCATGGCCAATTACATTCCGTTCGAATCACCAGATGGCGGTCCGAATTATTACAATTTCTGCCCTACTGTGAGGTATGAAATACACATCAAGAACAACGCAGCAACAATGGGGGCCGATATTATCTATCGGTTTACCTTCTCTCAGGTGAATGAAGATCCAACCACTTTTTTCAACATTCGGTTGGGAAAGCAGAATTTAAAGACCAGCTACATCTGCGAGAAGAAAATCGGTTCTGGTAGTTTCATGACTATCATTAGCAATGGTGTGGTACCGCCAAATAACATTGGCCCACGCTCTATTGACAGCGCTGTTGGTCTTGGTACTCCGTATGCCACTTTAATGACCAATGCTATTGCAACAACAGCAGCTGGTGAAAAAGTGTTCTGTGGACCAGTTGATGATCCTTTCTTTGTCGATTTAGGAGGTATTTTTGATCTTGGCAATGTCCGCCCGGAAGGTAATACCGTAAATCCTCCAAAGGATGCGGTTACCCGTTTTAATTGCCACACTATAGCTATTAAGGTGCCTATTAATCTTTTACAAAAAGACGGTCTAATGGTTAGTTCTGCTACCAACATACTTGATAGCAGATTTATTATTGGCGTTTATGCAAGTGCCAGCCGCCAAAAGATAAAGACAATCAACACTAGTGGTATGCAAACTTATACAAACGAGTTTGTACAGGTATCACGTTTGGGTATGCCGCTTACTAATGAAGCAATTATTCCCATCGGAATGAAAGACAAATGGAATGCAACAAAACCGGACAATGATCTTCAGTTCGCCCCTTATTTTCACAATCCGGAATTAGCTTTGTACATGGATGATTCTCAGTTTGGTACTGCTGTACCTGCATTAAATGCACTACGTATCCAGTCTAGATCTCTTGGAGCTTTCGATTTTAGAAATGGCAAACCCGGTTTATTTCCTTTAAAAGGTAGCCCGGCTCTTGACGGTACCGCATTATCTGAAGCTAACTTTGGTTCTATTTTATTACCAAATAACACCAGCCCACGTGCTGTGGATATACTTCCTATATTTTACACTGGTGTTCCTAACATGAGGCCTTACCAATTAGCTACTGGTAAAAACGGAGACCCACTTGCCGCTGGTAAACCTTTTATTAATAACTTCTTGCCGACTCTTGGCGATATGTTACGCCTAAATATGGCTGTACCGCCAACACCGCGTAATTCTCCTGACTTTAGTTCATTAGGTATTGTAAGAGCTGCTTTATTGGGTTTAACAGATTCACGTTACAATAGCAATACAAATATTGAAATGATACCAAATATGGATGGCTTCCCTAACGGTCGTCGTTTGGAAGATGATGTAACTACAATTGAGCTACAAGCGGTTTCTGGTATAGCACTTGCTGCAATCGGTCTTTGGTACGATGATTATTATCCTGGCGTTAGCGCAAGTCCTGTTACCACCAACCTGGTTCGGGTACTGTCTTTCAACGCAGGTCCTACCAAAAACGATACAACGTTTAAGGCTGTGTTCCCTTACGCTCAAACTCCATGGAGAGGTTTTGATTACACAATGAAACCAAGGTTCTAAACAAATCAATTAAAAATAATTATATGAAAAGAATTCTAAGTTGCCTCCCGGCCATCTTGGTTTGTTTGTTCCTCAATCAAACCCATGTAATGGCCTCATCACACAGAGAGGCGCCATTGATCTCAAAAGATCCTTTGGCCGATAATACAGACGTTTACGCTTTCAGAAGCCCCTGCGACAGCAATAAGGTGGTACTGATTGCCAATTATATACCATTCGAACATCCGGCAGGAGGCCCGAACTGGTACACTTTCGGCGAAGATATTCGCTATGAAATACACGTAGATAACAATGCGAATACGGCATTTGATGATATCGTATATCGTTTTGTGTTTACCCATGTAAATGAAGATCCAACTACATTTTTTAACATCCGTTTGGGTAAAGAGAACATCAAAGCCACTTATACCCTAACCAAAAGTGTAGGTAATGGTCCATTTGTTACTATTGTTTCTAATGGAAAAGTTCCACCGAATAATATTGGCCCACGCAGTATTCAAAGTCCGGTTGGTCTTAACAAGCCTAGTTACGAAACACTTATTACCGAATCAATTGCAAACGCAACTGGCGGTGGTGGCGAAACAGTTTTTTGTGGCCCGTCAGACGATCCGTTCTTTGTAGACCTTGGCGGCGCATTCGATGTAGGTAATTTCCGCAAGCCTGGTAGAGATGCTGTTGCAAAGTTCAACACACACTCTATCTGTATCGAAGTGCCCATCACTACTTTACAGAAAAATGGCCAACCCGTTATTGCTACTACTGGCATTCTTAACAGCGATTATGTAATTGGTGTGTATGCAAGTGCGTATCGAAAAGAGATGACTACTTTAAGTAATATGGGCGATAAGCCTGCCGGTACCGGCAACTGGATACAAGTTTCCCGTTTAGGTATGCCCCTTACTAACGAAGTAGTTATTCCTATTGGTATGAAAGATAAGTGGAATGCTACTCAACCATCTGCTGATGGTTCATTTATTCCTTTTTTCAAGAATCCGGAATTGGCTCTTTACATGGATGATAGCCAGTTTGGTACTGCTGTTCCTGGTCTTAAAGACCTTCGTATCCAGTCTAATTCATTGGGTAATGGTGTGCCAGGTGCAGGCTTCGATTTCAGAAATGGTAAGCCGGGTTTATTTCCTCTGAAAGGCTCACCAGCATTGGATGGTACGGCTTTGTCCGAGGCTAACTTCGGATCTATTTTATTGCCGGATAATATGAGTCCACGTGCTGTAGATATCCTACCGATATTCTATACTGGTGTTCCTAACTTACGCCCTTATCAGTTAGCTACAGGTAAAAATGGTGATCCATTAGCTGCCGGTAAGCCTTTCATCAACAACTTTTTACCAACACTTGGCGATTACCTGCGTCTTAACATGTCTACACCTGTTACACCACGTAACTCTCCGGACTTTAATTCTTTGGGTATAGTGTGGGCTGCTGTATTAGGTTTAACTGATAGTAGATTTAATCAAAATCTTTCTTTGCAGAATATTCCTAATATGGATGGCTTCCCTAATGGTCGTCGTCTTGAGGATGATGTAACTACCATTGAATTACAGGCTGTATCTGGTGTAGCTTTGGCAGCAATCGGCCTTTGGTATGATGATTATATGAATGGCGGAAATCCTGTTACACCAATGCTGGCTAAAGTTCTTGGCTTCCATGCAGGTGTTACACAAAATGATACTACGTTTAAAGCTTGTTTCCC
>JAYUTQ010000626.1:0-2537 GCA_043755055.1 Chitinophagaceae bacterium
CTGCCACAGTTTGAAAGACTGGATGCAAGTCTTGGCGATATATTATTCAATAATGGCAAGGGCGGATTTGCATGGCAGCCTACCGCAACCACCGGCTTAAACCTGCGTGGCGAAATGAGAGATATTGCTATAATAAAAGGCAGAAATAAAAAATACATTCTGTTTCTGCAGAATAACGAAGTGCCGGTTTTGTATCAAATAAATAAACCGCCAAAACAGTAGGGTTATTGTAAAAGTCTTAATTACTAAAAGTAAAAAATTGAAGTATTTTTTTTGGATAGGGTGGATGTTTTTTTTGATTTCCTGCAAACAAAAAACGGTTGAGCCAACACTTTTTTCATTGGAAGATAGTACAGGTATTATTTTCAACAATACTGTAAAAGATACAAAGGAACTCAACATATTAAACTACCGTAATTTTTACAACGGTGGTGGTGTAGCCACAGGAGATATAAATAACGATGGCTTAGCTGATGTTTTTTTTACAGCCAATCAGGGCAGCAACAAATTATTTTTAAATAAAGGCAATTTTAAGTTTGATGACATATCTGACAGGGCAGGTTTTCTTACTAAAAAACAATGGAGCACAGGTGTGGTGATGGTGGATATAAACAACGATGGCTGGCTGGATATTTTTGTATGTAATGCCGGCCACATGGATGATTCCACATTGCGGAAAAACCAACTCTTTATCAATAATCGTAACCTTACATTTACCGATAGTGCCCAAGCCTACGGACTTGACAATGATGGCTACACAACACAAGCTTCTTTTTTCGACTATGATATGGATGGTGATCTCGACTGTTTTCTGATTAACAACCACCCCATTTCTCCTACCATTTTAAACAACGAAAATTTAAGGCTGCAACCTACAGCAGCACTTAACCATAATGCCGAGGGCAAAGGTGGTGGGGATCATTTGTTTAGAAATGATGGGCCGTTAGTTTCCCTCCAAAATGGGGCATGGAAGGGTGGCTTTACAGAAGTAACCAAACAAGCAGGCATCCATGGAAATATCATCAGCTTTGGCCTTGGCGTTACTACAGGCGATGTAAACGGCGATGGCTATATGGATGTATATGTTAGCAACGATTTCTACGAAAAAGATTATCTGTATATCAATCAAAAGAACGGAACGTTTAAAGATGAAGCCGAGCAGTGGTTACAGCATACAAGCCTGGCATCTATGGGAGCAGATTTTGGAGACATTAATAACGATGGCTATCCCGATATTTTTACAACCGATATGCTGCCTGGCGATGACATACGGTTAAAAACCACCATGGCTTTTGAGGATATTAATATTTACAGGCTCAAACAAAAGAATGGTTTTTACCATCAGTTTTTTCAAAACACATTGCAGCTAAATAACCGAAATGGCAAGTTTGCAGATATTGCAAATTTTAGTGGTGTGTCTGCCACCGATTGGAGCTGGGGCGGATTAATGTTTGATGCAGATAATGATGGCAACAACGACCTGTACGTTTGCAACGGCATAAACCACGATTTAATCAACCAGGATTTTATAGATTTTTATGCCAATGATGCCATGCAAAAAATGGCAGCTACAGGTAAAAAAGAAGACCTGAATGTATTTGTAGAAATGATGCCTACAATCCATGTAGAAAATAAGGTATATCAAAATAATGGTAATTTAAG
Organism: Chitinophagaceae bacterium; assembly: GCA_043755055.1. GTDB lineage: Bacteria > Bacteroidota > Bacteroidia > Chitinophagales > Chitinophagaceae > JAZKFT01. The sequence continues at coordinate 1,663 of JAYUTQ010000626.1, forward strand.
GTTTACCGATATTGGAAAAAAATGGGGCTTTAGCCAGCCTTCGTTTAGTAATGGTGCGGCCTATGCAGATTTGGATAATGATGGAGACCTCGATCTTGTGGTAAACAATGTAAACCAGCCAGCCTTCGTGTATAAAAACCATTCAAGAGATCAAAATAAAAATAATTATATCGGGTTCTCGTTGCAAGGCATGATGCAGAATCGATTTGCCATTGGCTCCACTATCAAAGTATATAAAGGAGCTGAGATTATAACCCGTGAAGTAATTCCAAGTCGTGGCTTTCAATCTTCGATAGATTATAAAATAATTATAGGCCTTGGTAATACTGCCGCAATTGATTCGGTAATTATTCAGTGGCCCGATTTATCTTATTCAGCGTATTATAAACCAGCTGTTAATAAAGTTTATATGTTCAACCAAGCTAATGAGAAAAAGTATGTTCCCCAAAAAGCAACATCCAATACAATAAACAATACTTTTTTATCAGCAGTAGAAAGCAGCTTTGAAAAACATACAGAAGATGACTATGTAGATTTTTTTTACGAAAGAAACCTGCCATGTATGCTTTCAAGGCAAGGGCCTAAAGCAGCGGTTGGCGATGTAGATGGCAATGGTTTAGAAGATGTATTTATTGGCGGCACGGCAGGCCATCCCGGTCAGCTATACCTGCAAAAAGAAGATGGATTATTTGTAAAAAAAGAGCAACAGGTATTTAAGCAATACCAGGATTTTGAAGACGTAGCCGTATTATTTTTTGATGCCGATAAGGACAAGGACCTTGATCTTTTTTTAGGTGCCGGTGGAAACAATGTACAACCAGGTGGCCGCGAAATACAACATCGTTTGTACATTAACGATGGTAAGGGAAATTTTA
>JAYUTQ010000627.1:0-5605 GCA_043755055.1 Chitinophagaceae bacterium
GTTAAGATCAGCAACGGTGATAGCAGATGAAAAGCTGGCCGCAGTGGCATTACCTATTCCCGGGTCGGTATTGAAAAAGTATTCAATCCGGTCTATTGGAGATTGTGCCATGGCCCAATGAACCGCCACCAGAGAAACTATTGCAAATAGTTTTCGCATGATAGTTTGGTTTAATGAATGATGGACCGTTAGTTATTACTTCTTGTGCTGATGGTGACGCCAATGCTATTGCCGCTTGCGGCTGGGGCCACATTCAGTTTATAAATGGAGGGTATGGCTGGCGGCATGCCAAATACAAAAGCACCATTACCGCCGGTAGCGCCACAATCTACACCACCCGTACCGGCACCAATTGCTGCAGAACCCGGTATGAGTCGCCACGAAGTGTCTTGCGAAAAATTAGTACCAACATATAGTGAAGCCTTGGTTACAATAAATTGATTTGCGTTGCCCGGTTCTAAAGTCACTTGATCATAATTTCCAACTGTAGTATAAGTTCTTCTTTGGCTGGCAGAAATAGTATTGTGAAAAATATTATTGCCTGCATATGAACCGCCATCCAGGAATATAGACAGAGCAATATTATTATAGAAGGACCCAGTGAAGTTGTTAACTGAACCGTTAATGGAGTTATTAAACACGGTAGATGAATGTGGCATTACCCAATTGGGGGAACATACACTGCCGTATGCCATTTGTTCCTGGTCTAAATTTCCAATGATGATGTTATTAAAGATGCTGGTTCCGGTGCATCCTGTAAGCTTACATTGACTGCTACTGGTCCATACTTTTCCATAGATGTTGACAGTACCATTGATAAAACAGTTTGAAATAGTGGCATTAGAAGTTGCCTGCAATGTGATATAGCCTGCCCAACATCTGGAAATACGAACATTACTTACAGAATCCAAGCTAACGGCAGAACAACTGACCGATATTATTGAATTAGCAGCGGAGCTAAATACGGAAATACCGTCTAGCCGGGGTGCTGTGGTAATGTATTGCACGTTTGGGTTTTGCGGTAAAAAAAAGCCGGCACCAATTAGCCTCAGGCTTTTGGTTAATGAAAGGGCTCCATACGTTTGAGAAGAGTGTTCAAAATATAACGTATCACCGGGTAATACACTGCCATTATCATGGGCTTGTTGTGCTAGGGTAAAGTCAGCAGAAACACCTATGTTGTTATTTACCCGCCAAACTTTGGCAAAAGAAATGCTGCAGGTAAGTACGGCAGATACACTAAGGAAGAAGAACCTTTTCATTTGGTTGTTTTTTAAGTTTAGGTTTAAAGGATATTAAGCGTTTTTAATCCATTTGATCAGCAGGTCACCAAACGATGACCTGCTGACTTATGGAGGGTGAAGCTTAGTTGCTCGGTAGCGATGAACATTTCCCGTTCACATCTGCTATCCGGTTATTGGTGGTTTGTACGGTACCACCATTGCGTACCTGTATGCTTGCCGCCTGTGCATTGGCGGTGCTAATGATACAAGGATTCGGTGTGCTGCCGGTTATTATCACATGTGTTTTATCGGTCGGCACTTTGCCTATATTCCAGTTGCCTGCTGTGTGCCAGTTGCTGCTTACAGCGCCTGTCCATGTGGCTACCTCCAGTGTTATAAAAGCAAAGGCTGTGTCTGTACAACTAAAAGTGTTGGTAACTACAAGCCGGTAAGTTCCCGGTGCCACAGCGGCTGGGTTGCCCGTGTTCCAAACTGCGGTTAGGCCGGTGGTGTTGTAGAGTGGGTTAAGATTACTTGTTTCACCAGGGCATGAGTGGTACACGGTAGTATCTGCACCAAGGTTTGGTGTAGGATTACTTGTAAGATTTACTGCAACTGTATCCTTACAACCTTGTGCATTGGTGCCTATTACCTGGTAAGTTCCTGCTTCCACGCTATTGGGCTGTGCAAGGCTTACAAAGCTTTGATCGAAGTAGGCATAAGTAAGCGAACCGTCGGTAAAGTTTTGTGTGAGATTATAACCACGGCCTATGCAATAGGTGCGGTTAAGATCGGCACCCATATTTGGTTTAAGAATACTGATGGAAGTGGAAGTATCACCTATAAAACTACCGGTGCTACTCAAAAGCCTGATGCGGTAATTAGTACCATTTGGGGTAACTGCCGGTATGGTAGCATTAATAACTGCCGGCTGGTTAAGACCGTTGCCCACCAATGTTACACTACCCACAACCACCGGCGCAGCAAATGAACCTGATGCATTACTTAATTGAGCGGTAATGGTGTTGCCGGCTGTAAAGGCCCCGTCTGCATTGGCATTAACAGTAATCCCAAATGCAGGGCAAGCGGTAGGCGCAGTGGTTATACCAATACGAAGTTTGTACACCGTTGCGGTTAAGCTGCTGGTATCTCCGGTACAGCCGAAATTGGTCTCCACCAATTTAATAAGGCTGGATGCACTTGGTGTTGGTGGCTGCTGCCATGTTACGCCAATACTGTTGGTATTGCCACCACTTTGCTGAGAGCCTGCTGTAATCATCCAGTTCCAGGTGCTGCCGGTAACGGCTGGTACATTATAGGTATAGTTTAGTGTGCCATTTACATGTATTGGCCCGCTGATAGTTTGCGGCAGCGATCTGTTTCCAATGGTTAAAGCCGTGGTGCCGGAAAGACCAGTTACAACAGGGTTGGTACTGCTAACACGAACCCGGAAGTTGGTGCCTCCGGTAAGGGTGGTTGGCAGTTTGCAACCTATAATCGAACTATTGGTGCCTGTGTAAGAACCAATAATAACAGGTGAAGCAAAAGAACCGGCAGCGTCGCTCAATTCTACGTTAAAAATATTACCTGCATTGTAAGTGCCTCTGGCATCGTACGAAACTTTTACACTATCCCTGGCACACATCACCGTTTTAGTTATGGCATTTACATTTATAAATGGTGCTGCTGCTGTAGCGGCAATTGGGAACGTATAAATATTGGTGATGCTCCATCCGGTGGCGGTCCTGCTGCGGATATACAGTTTATGGTCGCCCACAGAAAGCCCTGAGATATTGATGGGCGAAATAAAATCAACAAAATTGGGAGCTGCATTTACCGCTATTGGCACAGCATTGCCAATGCCCGGATCGGTATCTATAAAATATTCTACGTTGGTAATATTGCCCGGCGGCTGGCTACTTGCCGGGTTAGGCTTGTACATTATCTGGCGGTTGGTAATACCCCACCTTCCATCAGCACTGCGGCTGCGGATAAATAAGGAATGCACTCCCGTTGGCAGCGTGTCTATTGCCGAAGAAAAAGTTATGTTCTGCACATCTACACCGGCTGTAAGCGGTATATTGATAGCGTTTCCAAAGCCCGGATCGTTATTGAAAAAGTATTCTGCCTTTACAATATTGCTGGCGGGCAGGGTGCTATTACCACTCGGTTTATATAGTATCTGCCTGTTGGTTACACTCCATCTTCCATCGGCATTTCTGCTACGCATAAATAGCTGGTGTACGCCTACCGGCAGCGTATCAATACCTGCAGTGAACATAATATTCGGTACGTCCACCCCGGGTGTAACCGGAATATTCGTTGCATTGCCAAAGCCCGGATCATTATTAAAAAAGTATTCGGCTTTTACAATATTGCTGGCAGGTGCACCGCCGCCGCCACCTGGCTTATATAGTATCTGCCGGTTGGTTACGCTCCACCTTCCAGTAGCATTTCTGCTGCGGATAAACAACTGATGAACGCCGATAGGCAGGGTATCTATGCCTGCGGTAAAATTTACATTTACCAAATCCACCCCCGGTGTTACGGGTATATCAGTTGCATTGCCAAAGCCGGGATCGTTATTGAAAAAGTATTCTGCTTTTACAATATTGCTGGCCGGTGCACCACCGCCACCGGCAGGCTTGTATAAAATTTGCCTGTTGGTAATGCTCCACCGGCCGTTTGCATTTCTGCTGCGGATAAATAACTGGTGAACGCCAACCGGCAGCGTATCAATGCCTGCGTTGAACATGATATTCGGCACATCCACGCCTGCAGCAAGCGGAATATCAGTGGCATTGCCAAAGCCGGGATCGTTATTAAAAAAGTATTCGGCTTTTACAATGCTGGTAGCCGGGGCTCCGGCATTTGCCGAAGACTTGTAAAATATAAAACGATTGGTGACGCTCCATTTGCCGTTGGCATCTCTGCTGCGCACAAACAGAGCATGAATACCCTCAGGAACAGACACTAAGGATACGCCAAAGGTTTCATTTGCGATGTTTGGTGCAGGTAATAGTAAGGGTATGCTGGTGGCAAGGCCAAATCCCGGGTCGGTATCGATAAAATACTCTACCCTGGTAATATTGGGCTGGGCAGATGCCTGCCAACACCAACACCAGCACACTATTATTGCAATAATTTTTTGCATAACAATAGTTTTAGAGCCTCCCTGTAAGTAGAAACAATCGATCATTTTAATAGGAGGGAATATTTTTCCCTGGATCAAAATGGATTGCTACCGTGCAACAGGCAGGCCGGGTTGGTCAATCTTAATTATTGCTCTTGGTGCTAAACGTAACATTGAGTGTATTGCCTGCGGGGGCAGCCGGTGCCTGTATTTTATAAATGGCAGGGATAGCTGGCTGCAGGGCCAGTTTAAATGGAGAGCCACCGCCAAAAGCACCCATATCCACGCCTGCACTGCCTGCGCCAATAGCCGGGCTGGCTGCTTTCAGTACAAAGGCCCCATCAAAAGTTCCACTATTGTTTACAAAAACGTTGGCCATGGCCACGCTGTTTTGATTGTTACCGCCAGCGGGTAATACGGGGGCTCCAGCCATATTAAACTGCACGGTACAATTATTAAAAGTGTAGGCACTACTGGTTTTATTAAAAATGTTGTTCTCTACAACCGCATTCGTAACTGTGCTAGGAGAGGTTTGAGAAGCATTTATTACATTATGGGTATAAACCGTCAGGGCGTTGGTTCCATTTATGTTGTTGCCGATTATATTATTGGTCACAATATTGTTGTTGCCCTGGGTAATGCTAACATTATCCTGTACCCAACAATTGATAACTACTAAAGCTGTACCCTGGCTATTAAAATAGCCTCCCAGGTTAACGCTTCCAAAAATAAAGCACCTGTCTAACCGAATGTTACTGGCGTCGATATTGGCAGCACCATTAATATAAATATGAAATACAGAATTACTACTTCCACCAACACCTCCAAGTGCAGTCAAACCGTCTATCCTGCCAGCGTTAGGAGAGTATTGCTCATTGGGGTAGTTGCTTAAAAAGCCACCGGTGCTGATCCATGTTAGGCGTTTGCTGGTGTTTAAAGAACCATAGCTTGTTATAGAAGGTTCGAGGTGGATGGTATCGCCGGCCAAAACACTTGCATCGTTGCTTGCGGCCTGTGCGGTAGTAAAATTGGCGCTAACTCCATTATTATTTACCCGCCATACTTTGGCGAATACTGAGGACCCAAAAAGAATGAGTACGATAGTTAGAAAAAAATTCTTTTTCATAATTGTATTTGTTTTAAGTGTTTAAAATATATTTAAAAATGGAAAGGCATAATATTTATTAAAGATTCCCGCCAAATAAGATTTTAATATTGAAGTATCCAACTCTAAAAAACTTTTGGTAAT
>JAYUTQ010000628.1:0-13578 GCA_043755055.1 Chitinophagaceae bacterium
CGCTTGCCTATTTCCGAATTTACAGATCAGCCTCCGATTCATTGTTTTCTGAAAACAATAAAAGAAACGTCATTATTAAAGAATCGGAATGGATGATAAAAAAGAAGGAGCTGGAGAACGAACATTTAAAAAATATTACCGGTTTACAAACCAAAGAACTAAAATTTAAAAACGGTTTATTATTGGCCAGCATAATCGCTTTGCTGCTGGCCCTTACCGTAGGTATACTTTTGTATAAATCCATTGATGCCAAAAAGAAGCAGGCGGCTGCTTTACAAAAACAGCAAGAGGCCGAACTCAAAAATCAGGTTACCGACCTTGAATTTAAAGCTTTTAAAGCACAATTAAATCCGCACTTTATTTTCAATTATCTCAATTCTGTATCTGGTTATATTTTGCTTAGTCAGCCCGAAAAAGCTTCGGACATGATTAAGAAATTTAGCCGGATGCTACGCAGTGTATTGCAAAGCAGCGAAGAAAATACGGTGCCTTTGGCAGATGATATTAATACTATAGAACAGTACCTGGAACTGATGAAGGAAATAGCCACTCCACCATTTACCTATACTTTAGATACCTGCGACGAAATTAAAAATACCTCCAACCTGGTACCGCCGCTTTTTATACAACCCTATGTAGAAAATGCCATCCTGCACGGCATCAAACATTCAGAAGGCAGTAACTTTTTTGTACATGTAAACTATTGTAAAAGAGGAACTGCACTAGAAGTGATAATAACTGATAACGGCACAGGCTTCGATAGTGTACGGATGAAGAAAAATTTACAGGTAAATACCGGAAGGGTTCATCTTGGTTTATCCGTAACAGAAAAAAGGATTCAAGTTTTTTCCGAAAAAAATCAATATAAATCTGTCATTGATTTTTCTACCCCATTTCCCGGTACAACACAACCCGGAACAAAGGTTTCTGTAATTATTGAAGGGTTCTTTAATCAATAATCATTAAGCCAATGGTCATTGGTTAATCATATTTATTAAAAAATAAAATGATTTAATTACCAATGACTATTGACCGTTTTAGTCCCTTTGTATCATTTCAAACAATTGCACCACTGCTTCCTTTCTTTGTGGCGAAACGGGGAGCTCGTCATTGTTATCCATAATTACATAACCACCTTCGCTGCGGCTGTATTTTTTTAAGTAAGCAGGGTTTATAAGATGGCTTTGGTGAATGCGTAAAAAACCTCTTTTGCTCAATATTTTTTCTACTTCTTTAAGTGTACGGCAAATAAGCAGGTTCTCTTTGCTCTGTAAAATAAAATGCGTGTAGTTGTCCTGGCTTTGGCAGCGTACAATGTTTTGTACCGGTATAAACTGATAACCATCTGTAGTAGGCAATGCCACTTTTTGTGAGGTAGCATTGGCCACCTGATAAGCTGTAAAAAAACTATCAAACTGATCTTTCTGCATTACCTGCTGGTGCTTTTGCTCCCAGTTGCTAATGGCTTGCAGCAGGTCGGCATCCTCTACCGGTTTCAGGCAATAACTAATGGCACTAAATTTAAATGCTTCAACTGCGTATTGGTTATAAGCGGTTACAAATACCACATCAAAATGAAAGGGCATTAGCTTTGTGAGTAATTCAAAGCCACTTATGCGGGGCATTTCAATATCTAAAAACAAGATGTCGAATTTCAGTTTCGGAATTTCGGCAAGTGCTGCCTGGCTGTCGTTAAAAACAGCTACCACTTCTATATCCTTTCTAATTTTTTTTAGTTGCAACTGTAATGTTTCAGTTGCTAATTTTTCGTCATCTACCAATACTACCTTTATCATGTTAAGCTATTTTGAAGTGTAATGTTAATAGTGGTTCCAGCCGCTTGCAGGCACTCGTCCATATTGTCTTCCACGGCTATTTTTAATTTACCATTGCTACCCGTATTAAAAATACTGATTCTTTCTTCGGTTATTTTCATCCCAAAACTTTCGGTATTGAGTTTGTTGATTTTATTCTCTTTAATAATAGCAGCCACGGCCCTGCCCACACCATTGTCTATTATCGAAATGTTGATGTTTCCGTTTTGCTGATTCACCTCCACATTACAAAACTTATCACTCTTATCACTATTGGCAAGGCCATGCCAGATGGCATTTTCTACAAAAGGCTGTAATATAAGTGGCGGCACCTGAATGCTATCGGGCATCAGCCCTTCATCTACCACTATATGGTAATGAAAACTCTGATCAAATCGCAGGCTTTCTATTTCCAGATAAAGTTTCAAAGTTTCAAGTTCCTGTTGCAGCGTAATGGTTTCCTGGTTACTGTACTCCAAAATTTGCCGCAGCAGCTTAGAAAATTTGTTGAGGTAAAATGCGGCCGTATCGTTTTCATTTTTTAAAATAAAATACTTGATACTGTTCAGGCTGTTAAATAAAAAATGCGGGTTCATCCGGCTGCGCAGGGCCTGCATCCGGCTTTCGCTCAGTTGCTTTTCGTACGATGCCCTTGTTTTCATCAGTGTAGCTGTTTCTATCTTTTTTTCCTGTTCCAGTATATGGGCGGTACGTTCTGCTACTTTTAATTCCAGTTGCAAGTTGGCTTCCTGCATAATTTTTTCGTTTAGCTGCATCTGTTCTATCAGCTTACGGGTGGCCGCATCTTTTTCCTGTTGCAGTTCTTTTATGCGTATGCCAAGTGCAAAGGCAAAGAAAATACACTCCAGCAAAATACCTATCATATACCAGTTGGCATTGTTTAGTTTGGCCAGATAAGTGCCGGCAAATACATTATTTATTTCTTTAAAGGCAGCCAGTACGCCAAAAATTAAAAACAAGGTATTGCCAATAATGTAGTAGTTCTTGATGGAGCTTTTTACAAAAACTGCTACGCTAAATAAAATGTACACGTTTATAAAAACCAACACAATCCTGATGATGAAAAACGATGTGGACTGAAAAGGAAGATTGGGCATGGAATAAAATAACAGCCAATCGGCAAAGCTGTAACACCACAACCCGATAGAAATCCACCGAAGCTGTTTGAACAATTTTGGCCGCTGATTTTTAAGATCCAGCAGTTCGTTAAGAAACCATGCATAGCCTGCTACGGCCACCAATATCATAGGTGTAATAAGGCTGGCTTTTAGCATGGGGGCGTGTAAACTTCCATAACCAATAAGTGTGGTTGGCCCAATTCGGAGCAGCCCGTAAACCAACTGCAAGCCAAGGTATAATGCATAGCGGCCATACAATGCCTGCCTGCTTTTGAGGTACATAAAAAAGAAAAAAACAAAGATCATAAAGATGGCACCCACAAAAAATACAGTAATGTATTCCTGCGTATTAGCGGTGGTAGTGTGGTCTTTATAAAATTTATAGTACGCCTCGCTGCTGTAAATGGTAGCCGTTACATCCGCCTTGGTTCCGTTATAACTGCTCACCAATATTTGAACAGCGGCCAACTGATTGGCTTTTAATTTTATGGGCATAAAACCTTGTTCATCGTGGCCAAAACGATCTGCGATATTGGTATAGTAGCCCGTTTTTTGTGTAGATAAAACCGCCCCGTTTTTATCCATAATGGTCATTTCTGTAATGCCATTATCGGTATTGCGGAGGTAGTAAGTGGTATCGGCGCCAGTATCATTTTGCACATCAAAGCCAATACGGTATTGCATGGCTTTTTTTGTTTGTTCAAAATTTGTAACTGTATTTCCGTTTGCACCATTCATCCATTCCGTTACTATTACAAAAGAATCAAGCGGTAGTCTGCCGCTTATAGCAGATAGGCGCACCGTAGCTTTTGTACTTTGTGCATGGGCTAAACATCCTGCAAACAGGAATAGTAGTGTATATAGAATTCTCTGTATAATGACTTTCGTTTTAAGGATATTATCTTAATTTTTTCGACGACAAGTTATCTGCAAATCCATCTGGAAAGATGATAAATCTGCTTAAAAAGCATCCATCAAAAAAACAAACACATTTAAACACAGGGTTGTTGTATAAGGGTTATTATAAATTTCAGTTGTTTTTTAATAATGGGCAACTTTAATAGAGTAAAATACAGACTTGATTGAGCATCTGGCAAATAAAAAAACGGTTGCATTTTTTTGCAACCGTTAATGTATTCTTCATTTTTAAGATGTCTTAATACCCATAACCTGCACTGCCAGTAAATGGATAACGATATAAAATTTTTTTGGCATTACCGGCACCGGCTACACCATAGAGCCCTGTTTCGCTATAATTACCATTGTTTAATATTATTACAGTGGCGCCATTGGGTGCATTGTCTTGTGCCACATGCATGCTATAATAAGGCCGGGTAGCATTGGTAACGGCAGCATTGGTGCTTGTTCGATACATATACCTCAGGTTACTGGCCCAACTATAAAGAAATAGCCCTCCAGCGCCATAAGTATTATCTGTTCCGCCTGTACCCCAGTCTCGGTACAAAGCTGCAAATCGGAGACAAATTTGGGTTACACCAGTTGCATCCAGATAACTGTTGGCAGCCCAAAACGAGGTAATGGCACCGGCTAAATTGGGTGTGGAGCAACTGGTACCGGTAAAAGCGCCATTATAAATATCTGCGGTAGTGTTGGTAGGGCCGCACAAGTTTGGCGCCGTAGACCCGCCATTAGTTGGGCCAAGGCTGCTGTAAGAAGTAATAATACCGATGGTACCGGCAGGGTTACCCCAATCGGTGTACGCCACAGCTCCTACAGATATTACATTAAAACTTGTATTGTTAGAAGGAGAAGTGTTAGAACCTGCTGCAGTAGGGTATTGATAATTTCCTGCACTATGCGTAAACATTTCGAAAACAGTGGCTGGCCCGCTAGCTTTTACTACCCGAAAGTATACACCCACACTGGCACCAGTTGTATTTGTCCATGCAACAAACTCAAAATCTGCTGTGCCGGTACCATTACCTGTTGCTGATGCCAAAACTACATTGTCACTGGCCCTGCAGATGTATATATCGAAATCTGCACCGGCATTAGTATTCCAGCTAAGGTAGCAATGGGTACTACCGTTATTAGAAATGTTGCTCACTATGTTATTGCTTTCGTCATTGCCAGAAAATTCATGCCTGCCGTCTGCATCCGCATCCGTAAATGTTCTTTCGTAATGACTTTCGGCACGGTTGCCACAACTGGTTAAAAAAATAAGACCGGCATTTACTGCATCCTGTGCATAAATACAGGCCGCCCCTGTATTATCAAACCATCCAAGATTGTATTCACTTTGGCTCATAGATATTACATCTACACCGTGGGCTATGCAATCGTCAACGGCAGCACCTTTTTCTGTTGTATTAGCATTTCCATATATTTCGTAGGTGGCATCCGGTGCATGATCATATACCATTTCCACACAACCCGTGCCATGCTCCCCGTCTATAAAGTTTACGCCTGCAAGGGTAGAGGCTGCGCCACCCAAACCAACATAGGCAGGTGTTTTGGCATTGCCGTTATTAATAACTGTTTGCAGGTTTCTAAAGCCCCAATCAAAAATAGCTACACGTTTGCCACTGCCGCCTGTGCCGGAGGTTTTATAAACAGTGCTGTTCACCACTCCTGGACCCTGATTGTCGTTGCGTGGTGTGGTTACCAAAAACATAAAATAATCCTGGCTAAGCAGTGCGGATTTTTTTAGAATATCCTCAAGGGGCATCCATACGCTTGCCCTGTTTCTCCATACCTGATCTACCTCTATACCCAGACTTTGCAAATAAAAACTGTTGATTTCATCAGTAATACGTTCCAGATTTTCATCATTCTTATAAACGACTTCTATATTAACACGGTTGTTACTTTTATTGTACCGCAGGTCGGCAAATCCGAGGCGGATGTCTGCTTCTTTTTTATCTTCTGCAGCTAGTTTAGCCAGTTGCCAAAGCTGGGCACTGATTCTAATATTGGCTGGCCTGCGTTCTGCAATAATTTCCTGCCAGCGACCCTCATTTAGAAGTAATGTAGATGTTTGAGCCAAAGCGGCGTTAGTGCAGCCATAGAGCATTATCAATCCAAAGATTCTTTTCATAGTAAATAGTTTTGGGTTGATAATTATTGAATGCCTAATAATACAAGTACCATTCCTTTAGTGCCAACAGCTAGTTTACTCATGGCCTTGCCTATTACTGCACCCTGTGCTTTTTTATTATTAATAGCCTTCATGGCATGTCCGGCAATGGCAGATGTTGTAAGCAGGTCGCCAGGTTCAATAGCCTTGTTTAAAGCCTCGGCCAATACATAAACACGGCCGGTAATGGCTACAGGATATTCGCCATCGGCGATGGTACCTTTATGGCCCATCATCATACCCGGCCTAATGCCATTGGCACCACTAATAACACCAGCTATTTTTTTATCGTAAGCAGAATGGCTTACTATTAATTTTCCGGGATCATTTTCATCAATACTTACCAACATTCCCGGCAATGGGCGTGTTTCGGCAGTTGCCGCCACATCAAAATATTCGGCAAAGTCAGCCCCGCCTTTTATCTGCAGTTCGTCTACGATGATGCGGCTGCGACCTGTAGCCCCATAGTCACCATCCAATTCGAGGGTAGAGGTAATACCTGTATTATTGTAAAATATTAATTCGCCGCTAACGCCGGCTCCATCGCCAGAACGTAGTGCCACGGTGCGAACACCCGTGTTATTATCCAGTTCTATTAATCCACCAATGGAACTTGTATTCGCTGTTAGTGTAACATCGCCAAATCCACTGGCATTATCCACCAGCAAGCTTTTACCTCTAATATGCAAACCGGCAAGGGCATCGGATATTCCGATACCCACCTCTCCATCTTTATTAATTGAAAAGCGTTCTAACATAGAAGGCAGCGTACCTAATGTTCCGGAAACCGATGTATTATAGTAAGATAACTGACCTGAGGACTGATTAAACCAGAGGTAAGAAGCAAAACCGTTACTCATAAATTTCCTTCCACTTCTATAATAATTGTTGAACCCGATCAGGGGATTATTCTGGTCGCCTAAAGACAAACCAGCTGCAGAATCGTTAATAACCAAAGCTGATAGCGTAGCGCTATTATTGTTTACAACCAAACTGCCATTTGTAGGGTATACTGAACCAACACCCACATTTTGAGCCTGTAAAAAAAAGGCAGTAAACAGGAAAATTATTGTAAATAGAGATTTCATAACATTTTTTTTATTTATAAAAAAGAGAATTGCTAAATTATGGTTAAGACAAGACCGGTGTAAGTGCAATAAAGTATACGCTTGATTTGATGGAGCAAACAAGCATAAAACCCCAAACCACTTATCTTTGGCCACTATGGAACAATTGCTGAAACAGATAGAACAAACCAAGCAGGAAGTAGCTGCGGCCATGGCTGCAAATGCCGACGCTTTAGAAGCATTTCGCATAAAATACCTCGGCACCAAAGGGCTTGTAAAGGCCATTATGGGCGAAATGAAAAACGTAGCCAGCGAACAAAAGAGGGAATTTGGGCAAAGGCTTAATGAGTTTAAATTATTTGTAGAAGCCAAATTTGAAGAACTAAGCCAGGGTGCTGCCGGTACAGAAGAAACTGCTGCCGGAGAAGCGTTCGACTTTTCTATGCCCGGCGACGAATTGCCCTTGGGCAGCCGCCACCCCATTTCTATTATTCGCAATCAGATAGTGGCCATTTTCCGCCGCCTCGGTTTTGCCGTGGCAGAAGGGCCGGAAATAGAAGACGACTGGCACAACTTTGGTGCCCTTAATTTGCCTGAAGACCACCCGGCAAGAGATATGCAGGATACGTTTTACATTAGTCAGGATCCGGCATGGGTGCTGCGTACCCATACAAGCAGTGTACAGGTACGAGAAATGCAAAAAGGCAAGCTGCCCATCCGTATGATAATGCCCGGCCGTGTGTTTCGCAACGAAACCATCAGTGCCAGGGCCCACTGCTTTTTCCATCAGGTAGAAGGCCTGTATATAGCCGAAAACGTAAGCTTTGCCGACCTTAAACAAACCCTGTATTTTTTTGTAAAAGAAATGTTTGGCAACGATTTTAAAGTACGTTTCCGCCCCAGCTATTTCCCGTTTACCGAGCCAAGTGCCGAGATGGATATTAGCTGCCTTATATGCGGAGGCAGCGGTTGCAATGTGTGCAAACACACAGGCTGGGTGGAGATTTTAGGCTGCGGCATGGTACACCCCAACGTACTCACCAACTGCGGAATCGACCCGAATAAATATACCGGCTTTGCCTTTGGTATGGGTATCGAACGCATCACCATGCTAAAATACCAGGTAAAAGACTTGCGGTTGTTTAGTGAGAATGATGTTCGGTTTTTGAGGCAGTTTACAAGTGCTGTTTAGTTTTTCCACCTTTTAATTTTACCCCAAACAATTATAATGAAAATAATTTTTCTGTGTTTCGTTGTGCTTATTAGCAATTCTTCAATAGCCCAAAAGCCCAAAATAACCTGGGGTGAAGAATTTAAAATGAAAAAAGGCAGTACAGACCTGGAGGTTGTACATGTCGACAACACTGGCGTGTATGTAAAAGAATCTCACATGGCTGTAAAGGGTTATTTTGTTATAGCCGCTACCCGCCGGGAGTCTGCCTCTCTTATTAAACTGGATAAGAATTTTAATGAGTTATACGCCAGCGATTTCAATAAAGAGTTAAAGGGAAAAGAGTTTGACGACATTTTCTTTTTACAGGGTAAGACTTTTTTACTGGCTACGGATTATAGCAAAAAAGAAAAAACCCTCACCTTATTCGGGGTACAGATTGATAAAAATACCGGCGAACAAAGTGGTGATTGGCAGGAAATAACGAGCTGGCAAAAAGATGAAAAAGGAGATGACATACTGTATCATGTAGGATACAATTCCGATAGTACCAACATGGTTATTGTAAGTGCTATTAAAGGCAAGGAAAAGATTAATTACGAAGTACGGAGTTACAATTCCAGTTTTAAATCCGTTGCCAAACCCATTTCTATTACCAACGAATTTGAACCAGATAAATATAGTTTGGAAGATGTATTGTACACTTCGGGGGGCAATGTGGCTATGGTGGGCAAGGTGTATGAATATGAAGAAGGCAAAAAGAAAAAATCAAAATTTTTGCAGTTTGTTAATTACAATATCCGCATTTATAACGGCCAGGGGAAGCAGGTAAATGAAATCAATACCAATATAGCTGGTAAGTGGCTGGTAAGTACCAAACTGGTTCAGTTGCCTGCAAAAGATTTGGTACTTGCAGCATTTTTTAGCAATGAAAAAAGAGGAAAAGATATTAATGGCATGCTTGTGCAACGCATAGATGCACTAACAGGTAGCGTAATTACCACCAGCCAAAAAGATATTAATACATCCATGATTACTACACTTGAAGACGATAAAACTGTGGTAGATGGCGACGATGAAGAAAGCAAATCCGAAAGGAAGGAACGTGAAAAAATGGAGAAAATCCAAAATGAGGAAGAAGGCTTCTCAAAGTTTATGCGTTTTCGCAATATTATCTACACAGCAGACAAAGGGCTGGTAATACTTGCTGAAAAATACAACAGCTATACCTATACTACTACCTCCTATTCCGGAGGAAGTAGCAGCACATCGGGTTCGTACCGTACTATTGCCTATCAAGTATACGAGTGTGGCGATTTAATGATGAGCAAGGTGGATATGAACGGAAACATTAACTGGTTGCAAGTAGTGCCCAAGCAGCAACGGGAAGTAATTTCACAGGGATCATCCAGTGCCAGTGGCAGCGTTGGTTTCAGTTTTTTTAACGGTGGGTTTAACTGGCCTTTTTATGCCGGTTTCGGTGTGCTTTCGGGTGCCAATAAAATCAACATTATTTTTAACGACCATAAGAAAAATGAGAACGTAATTCAGTTAGGGCAAAAGGTAAAAACCATCGGCGCATACCGAAAGTCGGATTGCTTTTCTATCACATTGGATCCTGTTACCGGGAAATATTCGAGGTCGATTCTGTTCCGTAACGACGATGTGCCGACAGCCATGCCAAGGCTGGGCAATATGCTGGGTAATGATTTTTATATGGTGGGCAAAGAAGACAGACTATTTGGAAAAACAAAAATTGCCATTGCTAAACTGAGCTTTAATAAATGATGATCAAAACCATTTGCATTTGCGGAGCAGGCACCATGGGCAGTGGCATCGCACAGGTATGTGCTACGGCTGGTTACAGCACTATTTTGTTTGATGTAAATGCTGACATGCTGGAGAAAGGAAAAGCCGGCATCAGCAAGGGTTTGCAGATACTGGTGGACAAACAAAAAATAACAGCGGAAGCCAGAGAAGTGATTCTTAAAAACATACAGTACACCAGTAATAATAACGATTGCATAGCCGATGTAGTAATAGAAGCTATTATAGAAAATCCGGATATAAAAGCCAGCCTTTTTAACCAACTGGCCAAAGTAAACCATAGCGAAACCATATTTGCCAGCAATACATCTTCGCTTTCTATAACTGCTTTGCAACAACAAATTACACAGCCCGAAAGAGTTGTGGGGATGCACTTTTTCAACCCCGCACCCATCATGAAATTGGTAGAAGTGGTGAAAGGTGAACACACCAATGATGCTGTAGTTGAAGCCATTTACAACCTTACCAAAACCCTAGGTAAAACGCCGGTTATTTGTAAAGATTCACCGGGCTTTATTGTAAACCGTGTAGCCCGCCCTTATTACCTCGAAGCCATGAAACTGGTGGAAGAAGGCATTGCTACAATAGAAACCGTGGATGCTGTATTGGAAGCAAGCGGATTTAAAATGGGGCCCTTTAAACTGATGGATTTAATAGGCATGGACATAAATTATGCCGTAAGTAATATTGTGTACGATGCCCTTGGCAAGCCCGAAAGGCTAAAGCCTTCTGTTTTGCAAAAAGAAAAAGTAGATGCCGGAGATCTGGGCAAAAAAACGGGGAAAGGATTTTACTCGTACACCTCGTAAGGTTCAAGGTACAAGATTTAAGTATGAAGCCATCAATAGCTGAAAATACTTTAGGTCTTTATTCGTCCTACCTTTTTACCTTAACCTTGCTTTCATAAAACCCCGGTCTTTGTGGCTTGAACCTTGATATTTGAACCTTGATACTTGAAATAAAATGATACTCGTAACCGGCGGCACCGGCATGTTAGGTGCACATCTTATAGAAGCGTTGCATAAGCAGGGCCAACGGGTACGTGCCATTTACCGCAGCCAAATACCAACAGCATTTGCACATGCAGCCGAATGGTTTAAGGCCGATATACTCGATGTGGTAGCCTTAGAAGAAGCCATGGAAGGGATTACCCATGTGTACCATTGTGCCGGTTATGTATCGTTTTCTGCAAAAGATAAAAGGGAACTGCACCAGATAAATATTGAAGGCACTGGCAATATTGTAAATGCCTGCCTTGATGCCAATGTGGAAAAACTAATACACGTAAGCAGTGTGGCCGCCCTTGGCCGCATACGCCCGGGCCAAATGATAGACGAAAGCATGAACTGGACCGAAGAAACCAGCAACAGCGAATATGGCAAAACCAAATATCTGGGAGAAATGGAAGTGTGGCGTGGTATTGGAGAAGGCTTGAATGCAGTCATTGTTAATCCATCCATCATTATAGGCCGCCACGGCGATTGGGAAAAGGGAAGCATGGCCATTTTTAAAAATGTGTACAAGGGCTTTCCCTGGTATAGCAGCGGCGGCACCGGCTTTGTAGATGCCGATGATATTGCAACCGCTATGGTGCAGTTAATGGCAAGCGACATTACTGCAGAACGTTTTGTAATAAGTGCCGAAAACAAAGGTTATAAAGATGTATTCTTTATGATAGCTGATGACTTTGGTAAAAAGAGGCCACATAAACTGGTAACGCTTTTTATTGCATCAATTGTTTGGCGGCTTGAAAAAGTAAAAAGCTGGTTTACCCGCAAACCACCATTAATAACAAAAGAAACCGCCACCACCGCTTTGGCCGTAGCCGATTTTGACAACCGAAAAATGCTGAAAGCCTTGCCAGGCTTTACATATACGCCTTTATCAAAAAGCATCCAAGGCATTTGTACAAGCCTTATCACACAACATAAACTTACTTAATCTCTTAGTGTTCCTTTGCGTCTTTGTTCTTTGTGGCAAAAAAAACTGGTTATTTTATAATACCTTGTTGTCCTGAAAAAATCAATTAGCATATTATGTATGCTTTGCATATTGGCGCCATTGGTTAGCCAATAGGCAATTTGATGCAGGTTCATAAATTCAATTATCTTACCTCAAATATTTAACCCGGATGTATAAAAAAACCATACTGCTTTTTGCAGCCATTTTATTTGTTGCCGGCATTTTACAAAGCCAGCCATTCGATAGTAATTTATTTAACGCCATGCAGTGGCGGATGATTGGTCCGCACCGTGGCAGCCGTACTGTAGGTGCAGTAGGTGTGCCGCAACAGCCCAATGTTTTTTACATAGGCGTAAACAATGGCGGCGTTTGGAAAACCACCGACTATGGCCGCACCTGGAACCCCATTTTCGACCAACAGGAAACGGGTAGTATTGGCGATATAGCTGTGGCACCAGGTAACCCAAACGTACTATACGTGGGCTGTGGCGAAGGCTTGCAACGCCCCGACCTTGCTGTATTAAGCTACGGAGATGGCATGTACAAAAGCACCGATGCCGGTAAAACCTGGAAGACCATCGGCCTGCAAAATGTGCAGCAGATTGGCGGCCTCGCCATTGACCCCAAAAATGAAAACCGTGTGTTTGTTGCAGTGCTCGGTCACCCTTATGGCCCCAATCCGGAGAGAGGTGTTTACAGAACTTTGGATGGCGGTACTACCTGGGAAAAAGTATTGTATAAAGATGAAAACACAGGAGCCATCCAGGTAACTATCGACCCGCAAAACAGCAATATTATTTATGCTGATCTATGGGCCGGAAGGCAGGGCCCATGGGAAAATGGGGCCTGGAATGGCAAAGAAAGCGGCCTGTTTAAAAGTACCGATGGCGGTAACACATGGCAAAAACTTACCAAAGGTTTGCCAACTACAGAACAAGGTCTTGGCCGTATTGGCTTTTGCGTAGCCCCAAGCAACACCAATCGTATGTACGCCACGGTGGATGCCGGAAAATATGGCGGTATTTACCGCAGTAACAATGCAGGCGAAAGCTGGGAACTTATGAGCAGCGATGAAAGATATTGGGGCCGTGGCAGCGATTTTGCCGAGGTAAAAGCCGACCCCAAAAATGCAGATATTGTGTATAGTGGTAATGTAGTAACATGGAAAAGTACCGATGGTGCTAAAACCTTTCAGGCTTTTCGTGGGGCTCCTGGCGGCGATGATTACCACCGCATTTGGATTAACCCCGACAACACCAATATCATTTTAATAGCCAGCGATCAGGGAGCTATTATTACAGTGAATGGAGGTGAAACTTTTAGTAGCTGGTACAACCAGCCTACGGCTCAATTTTATCATGTAAGTGCCGACAATGCTTTTCCATACAATGTGTACAGCGGCCAGCAGGAAAGTGGCTCAGTGGGCATTGCCAGCCGTGGTAATGATGGACAAATAACATTCAGGGAATGGCATCCGGTTGGGGCTGAGGAATATGGCTAT
>JAYUTQ010000629.1:0-2534 GCA_043755055.1 Chitinophagaceae bacterium
GAGGCCGCTTTTAAAGCGAACCTTCCGTCGTTGGTATGGGTATTTAAACCACCGCTTAAAGGATTGGTGGGATAACCAACAAACACATTACCCATAACTATACTATGCTGATTACCGGTAGAGGGAAGTGTATTGGTAATTACATTACCCGCAAGTGCAAGGGTGGTAATGTTCTTAATAAAAGTGGTATTGTTAACGCCACTCAGGTTTTGCCCGTCGAAGATGCTGTTCTGCACTGTAAAAGTGGCACCATTAAGGCCAAGCGATGCGCCAGATACCATGCAGCAGTTAAGTATCCTGTTATTGGCAAATGTGCCGGTAGGTGATGTATTAAAGTTAATGCTGGAACTGATAACCGAATTGCTGATGGTCATATTGCTGATAGTACGGTTACCTGTAAAACCACCGGCAGGTGCACTTTGTGCCATACTAACACCAAAGCATGATGTAATGGTCCAGTCGTTACAAAGTCCGCTGTTTACAAAAGAGAGGTACACATTGCGGCAGCGGCGAACGGTGATGTTATTCAATGGGTTTACCTGATCTACAGTATTAAGTGTAAGGTTATTTAAGCCTATAAAATGGCTGCCGGCACTACCATTATCAATGTTAAAAGTGCTGGAGTTAATAAGCCCGGCAATAATCTGAATATTACTGTTGGCTATCTCAGTACCGGTAAGGGTATAGGTATTGGTAAAATAGCCCGGGCCAAATACAAATACTGTTTTATTTACAGTGCCGGAATAAGTTTGCGACCCATTGGTATTCGGATACAAATAGATGCTGTCTCCAATAGCAGAAGCATCGTGTGCAGCCTGAAAATTTACATAATCCAAACCAAGCACGGGATTAATGGTGGCAATAAAGCCTACCCTTCTTATTGCAGCATTTACACAGGATACCGTTATAATGTACAATAACAAGAATGCACAGATTTTTTTCATAAGTGAAGTGTTTACTTTAATTGAAACATTAGGTATTATTAATAAACTATAAGATGGAAACAAAAAATTTAGAATCAAAGTATTTAGCTGACTAATTTATTTCGACCAAATTTTATCAGATATAAATTTTAGAGAAAGCCTTTATTACTCAGCATCCTCATCATTCGTTTTCTTCTTTTTCGTTTTACTATACAAGCCACCAAAGCGAAGGCCAAAATGAACATCGGCTTGTTTGCTATTGCTAAATAATGCGGTAATAATACTGCCGGAACCCACAAATAATGGCCCAAGCCGGATAGAGGCCCCGGCATTAAAACCAGTAATATCGTTGGTGCTTAATGGTACATACAAACCAAGCCTACGGCCTTCGAACCTTGGTGTAAGGCTAAAAGAATTATAATTGGTAATTGTATTGGCATCGTTTTTATTTGTTAATGCTACCTGTGCGGCACCGGCTATATAAAAACCTTTGTGCAGGTGTAAATCTGCGTCTACCTGAAGGGTGGTAGGCATGCCAATTTTAAGTTTGTGGCCATTAGCACTCTGTACCGGACTAAAGTATTGCGGGTATCTTCTAAACAATGCTTTGTAGCCATCGAGGCCCGCATCGCCTACCTGATCTAAATAAAATCGGTTGTTACCAGCAATGTTTACATTGTAATCGCCACTCCGTGCTGTATCTAAGTCGTATTGCATGCTTCCAATATCTGTAAGGGCAATGCCTAGTTTAAAAGCATATTTATTTCTTTCACGGTCTGCCTGCCCATTAGCTAAAGTAAATTTTTCGGGATGTGGACGAAACTCGTACACAAATCCAAAATCAAAACCCAGCCCCTGTCCTTTAAATTTTGTAAGGTCGCTTACGCCCAAATTATTTACATTAACACCACCAAAGGCCATGTTTACCCTCCCGGTGGTATTGGTAACAAAATTGTCTTGTATAACAGCATCGTAGTTAACGGTACTTCTAAAGTTTTCGAAACCAAGACTTGCGGCTGCACCACCGGCAAGGTATTTACCGCTTGCTCCTACTTTAATAAAATGCTTGCCTTCACTTACTAAAACCTGTCCCCAGCTTACACCTAATTCGGCCCATCCGTTAATGGCAAACTTCATAGGCATCGTGTTGTTGGAGGTGTAAGGCAGGGTAGCGTCCGGCGTAGGTTCGTTACTTACTTTGGTAATGTACTTACCATCTAAATTGCTAATATTAGCTATGGTGCGTAACCTTGTGGTAAATGCTAAAGATGTTTTTTTACCTACATTAAACATCAGTGAGGGGCCAAATATGTCCACATTTACATTGCCTTTAGTACTAGGGCTTTCGCCAAATAACAGGCTTTTTAAACTGTCTCCGTTGAGGCTTTCGGTTAGCTTTTCAAAGTTAAAGGATGCCTTGTCGTTGTTTACTAATGCGTTAACAGAAATCAGGTTAAAGTCGAACCGGTAGCGGCTATCAGCAATATTTGCCGGGTTAAAAAATACGCCATTTACACCAGTGTAATTACCGGCACGGTAGCCGGGAAAGGTTTGTGCAGTAGCTGCATAGAGGCACATTGCGGTTAATGCAGTAACAAGTACTTTTTTCAT